>JAFGWO010000158.1 GCA_016937135.1 Pseudomonadota bacterium | reverse complement strand
CCCGTGGTGGTGTTTGACAACAACTGGTCCTCCATGACCGGTTTTCAGGAGACTCCCGGGACCATCGGGCAGGGGCACGATCCGAAAGTCTCCATCGAGGACATCTGCCTGGGGCTCGGCGTCGCCTCGGTAAAGGTTGTAAATCCCTACAGGTACCGGACCACTGTCAGGGCCTTCAGAAAAGTCCTGAAAGAGAAGGGGGTCAACGTTCTCATCCTGAGGGCGCCTTGCGCGGCGCGCCAGCCAAGGAAATGGCACCTGGCTGTCCAGGTCAATCCGAAAAGATGCACCGGTTTTTCAAAGTGCGAAAAGACGTGCATCGAGGCTCTGGCCTGCCCGGCTTTGGTGAGAGATGGGGACAAGGTCCGGGTCGAACAGGAAGTGTGCCAGAGCTGCGGTCTTTGCGTTCACTACTGCCCGGAAAACGCCATCCGAGGCCACCTGTTCGGGATCAGGAGGAGGAAGGTTGGAATATAACATCGTGGCCGCCGGCATCGGCGGACAGGGGATCGTCCTCTTTTCCGAAACCCTTGCGAAGGCCATGCTTCGGGAGGGTCTCAACCCGAGCTTCTACGTACACTCGGGCCTCGCCCAGCTCGGAGGTTCGGTGAGAAGCCACATCCGCTCCGGCGACCGCATCTGCCCGAAGATAACGCGGGGGTGCGCCGACCTGATCCTCTCCCTGGAAATGGCCGAGATACTCCATGCCGTTCCCTACCTGAAAAAAGGCGGCATGGCCCTTGTGAGCCGGGCCGTCAGAATCCCCTGGCACAGCGCTCTTGACCCTTCCCTCTACCCCACGCCAGAAGCCCTTGAAGGCCTTTTTTCCGGGGCGGGCTGCGAGGCGGTCTTCGTACCCGCCGACGAGATCGCACGAAAGGTGGGGCACGTCCAGGCCGTCAACCTTGTCATGATGGGGGCATTGGTAGCCGTTTCGGGGATCGTGGAGACCGAGTCGGTGGTGATCACCATCAGGGAAACCTTCGGGAAGAAGGCCGACCTGAACGTGGAGGCATTCTGGAAGGGGTACGAGTTCATCAAGGGAAAGGATTACGTATAAAGGCCGGGTGAAGAAGGATAGGCCAGTTGTGTTCGGAAGCAAAAAAAATGTATTGGTTTTTTCCTGAAAATGCCATGAAAGATAATGCACTGGAAAATTTTTTGATTAAAGGAAGTCCGGGAGCTCGGGTAGTGATATAATTTAAGAAATAAACAAAAAACCGGTTTAATGTCGATTGAGGAACAGCCTTGCCTGAGGGGGGGGTGATAGCCTGGGAAAAGTTTCCGGTTCGGAATATCGCAAAGGTATTAAATGGGGAAATTTTTTTCAAGGAGGGTGAAATGAAAAAGTTTGGGGTAAGTTTTCTGGTGGTACTTCTGGCTTTGGGCCTCATGGTGGCCTTTGCCGGCTGCGGGGATGACGATGACGATGACAACGGGCTCCCCAAATCCGACGCGGCCTACGCAGGGTCCAACGAGCCCGCCTACATAGGATCTGATTTCGGTGAATATTATGGTTTCGCGTTGCTTGACGCTTTCGTGGGTTTCCTTGAAAGTGCCTCGTATCCGCCAATAGGGGATCTCGCCGAAGGATCAGGATCCTCATCCGAATTTTATTCCAACGAGGGATCTGGAGGCGGACTCTTCGAGGAGAGCTACGAGTCAAGCGAGGAGATGACAGAGGCCGGGTACTCCTGGGAAGGGGTCTATGAGGCAGTCTTCTCCGATTACGTCGACGATGGGGAAGCCTATCCCAATATCCTGGAAGGCGACGGGTCCATCTACGCCGAGATGGAAGAATCAGGGATCTTCACCTATTATACCAATGGTCTTGAACCCCTTGCCGATGGCTCGGGATATCCGCTTCCCGAGTTCCTGATGGAATACATCAACTATGATGATCTGTCCCTGGCCCGTGCATATGACTCTGGAGCAACGGAATCCTATGCCGGATATCTGTCCCAGACCCACACGGCGGACTGGGAAACCGGCCTTTGCGATTCCTCCTTCGAGGGCGACCTTTCCTATTCATGGGCTTCTTCTGAATTTGCGGGTTACGAAGGTGTCCTTGATTCAGAGGGATTAATGGCCTATGACGGGACCGACACGACCTTCCAGGCTGCCGGAAGGTACTGCATTGAAGGCGATTTCATGTCCTACATTCTCGGATGCATGAACTTCGAAGTGGACGTGGTCTGGGAAAATGAGCAGTTCTGCGCCATCGAGGAATTCATGTACGAATTGAGGTCCACTGGAATTTCAGCCCAGCAATTTCCGGAAGAATGGCCCGACAGCGGCACGGTCACTGTCGACAATCGGAGCTCTGATGCCGACACGATTTTCGAGACTGCGATGTACGATTTCGGCGCCACCACCGAACCCGGTTGCTATAAATACCTTGTGGATGCCGACAACGAACCCGGGTACGAATTCTCAACTGAAGTTTGTTATTCTGATTAAGGAAATGATGGCCACATGAGGCCGCAAGCGGCACTTCCGGAAGGGGCGGGTTTTCCCGCCCCTTCTTTTTTTAAGTTTCGATGAAAACGTAATAAATTCCAGAGAGTAGAGAAAAAAGGGAACCAGGAAAGGAAGAAAAAAGGTCAAAACCGACGGGAACCGGGGGGCCTTAAAAGTTGCATTGTTTGTTGATTTTGGAAGAGAAATGTGATTATTCATTAATCTGTCTGTTCTGGAATACTGTCTGTTCTGGAATATTTGAACCGGCGACATCAGGGATTAGTGAAAAGGCCATGATGGGTTTCAGGAAGTATGTCTTTTGCCAAAGGAGGGATTTATGAAGAAGTTTGGGGGCAGTTTATTGGTAGTTCTTCTGGCGATGGGACTGATGGTGGCGTTTTCCGGCTGCGGCGACGATGACGATGACGGGCTACCCAAATCGGATTCGGCCTATGCCGGGTCCAATGAAGCGGCCTACATTGGGACGGAAGACGGGGGGATCCTGGATTTTGACGATGAGATAATCCCTGAAGTCCTTGGTTTTCTGGAGCATGACCCGCCATTCGGGCCATGGATTTTTTACTCTGCCGAAGGTTCAGATTCCGAAGAGTATTCCTATTCCGGTGAGGGATCAGGGGGCGGTCTTTTTGAAGTGACCTATAACAGCACCAGTGAGGGGAATGAATCCGATTATTCCTGGAACCAGATTTTCCAGGTCGCTTTTTCCGACTACCTTGATTCCGGCGATGTCCCGCCTTATGTCCTGAAAGGCGATGGAACCCTGTACTGGAAAAATGAAGAATCCGGGATTTTCACAGAATACGAATCACCTGAAGTTGGATCCCTGGCCGACGGCTTTGGATATGAGCTGCCGGAGCTGAAAAAGAATTATGTAAACTACGGGGATCTGTCCTATATCGATGATGAGGGCCCTGACTTTACCCATTCCTATGCAGGCTGGATGTCGGCCACCCATACCAGGGATTGGGAAGCCGGACTCTGCGATTCCATTATGGGCGCCGATTTTTCCTACTCCTGGGCCACTACCACCGAAGCAGCCTATCAGGGTCTTTTGGACACGGAAGGGCAGATGGCCTATGACGGGAGCGACACGAAAATACAGATCAATGGACGGTATTGCGCCGAGGGTGAGAGTGATTCAATGATTTACGGCTGCGTGAATTTCGATATCGATGTGGTGTTTGAGGATCAGATGATCTGTTTAATCGAGGAAGATTATGATTCAAAGAGGCAGATTTCCTTGTGGCCTGTTTGGTATTATGATCAACCTGACAGCGGGACGGTCAAGGTCGATAACAAGGAATCCGAGGCCGACACGCTGTATTCGACTGCCATGTACGATTACGGGGATACGGATGGCCCCGGCCGCATCAAGTATCTTCTCGACGCGGAAAGCGACGGTTCCTACGAATACTCGACCTATTTTGAATACGGGGACTAGACTGCATTTGATGTTTTAACGGACTATCCACTTTTTAGTGGGGAGGGGGCGGGAAATCCTGCCCCCTTTTTTTACCCGATTTTAAACCTTTGGCCCTTCTATGGGGAAAGTTTCCCCTTTTTTCTGATCAGGTAAATGATCCATACCGGCATTGCCAGGAAGAGGATCACAATGGACAACGCCGTTGGAAATCCAAGGTTCAATGCGAGACCGGAAAAGGCGACTGCCGGAAGCAGTGCCCCTCTTGTCAGGGCCCTGAGAAATCTGTTGGACGCGATGAGATCGGCCAGCGGCGGGGAATGCCGGTAATAGAAGGAAACGAAAGCCCGGCCTGCCCGATTTTTTACCAGATATCGGTCCCGGAACTCCCTTAAAACGGCCACATGGGGTTCCAGGGGGGAGCCGAAGGCGGCCGTGGCGATGAAGCAGCCTCCGCCTCCGTCCCCGTCGCTGTAGGGGGGGAGGACGCGGACCGCCCCGCTGCTGTCGACAGGGACGCCGTCGATGGAAAGCACCACCCGCGTGATCCCCGCCGATCTCCCGGTGAACCACCCTTCCTCGTCTACGGAGCCGATGGCGGGGTCCATGACCGACCAGGACGCGCTGCCGGGAAGGAGGCTTGTGAACTGCTCCTCCGTGGTTTCCCCTGACCGCACTGTTGCCGAAAAGGGGGAGATGGCCGTGACCCGCCAGGGCCCGGTCTCCCAGAATTCAAGAGGGGCCTCCGTACCGTCGAAAGAAAGGGTGAAGGATGCGACCCCAGGGGAAATGGGAGCAATCCTCCAGCCTCCCGCCTGATCTTCTTCCATGACGGCCACGGAATCGTCGTTGGAGATACACTGAATAATGGAACCATATGAGGAGCTTGCAGAATCGGTGTACAGAAACACCGGTTTGTTTGAGGCGTTAAGAGGTATCAGGCCGGAATAAGGATGAAATGGCGCCAGGGTCCCCGTCAGGTTGACCCTTTTGCCTGATGAGACCTGCCCTGCAAGGCGGGCGTCAAAGTCCCCTCCCTCGATGACCCTGGTGATGGCCTCTTCGGGCGTCAGTTCCGGATTGGCGGCAAAGACAAGGCCCAGCACGGCCGCCGCGATTGGAGCGGAAAAAGAAGTCCCCTTAGCCAGTTCGTATTCCGCGGAACCCCCGGCTGTCGAGTAGATATTCTCCCCTGGAGCGGTTATCTGGACCGAATGCTCTCCGTAATTGGAAAAATCAGCCAGGCTTCCATCCATCCGTGTGGCCGCCACCGCCAGGACATTGGTCAGAGGGATCCTGGTGAATTCAGCGGGGTAGACCGGCATGAAGCCATCGTCGTTGTCCTGGCCGCGGTTTCCTGCCGCCGCCGCCAGGACGATGCCGGCCTCTCCTGCTTGTTGGATCCCTTCCATGAGGGAAAGGGATCCTTGCGAGACGTGCCAGGAGGCGTTGAGGACCCGGACAGGTTTTCCTTCCCGCGTCATCCCGATGGCGTAATCGATTCCGTCAATGATATCAGCCACATCCTCGATCCGCAGGGGTAGAATCCGGAGATGCCTTTTTCCGATGCCGGCGATTCCTTCCCCGTTACCCCACATGGCGCCGATGATCCCTGAGATCCGCGTCCCGTGAAGTGAGGAACTGAAAAGATTCGGTTTGTCTTCAGGGGTATTGTCATTTTCCTCGAAGTCCCAGCCGTTGACGTCGTCGGTCAGGGTATTCATGTCGTATGGACTGTCCGAGCCGATGACTGCCAGTTCCGTTGTGTTGGCGAACAGGACCTCGTTGGGCAGGTCGAGATGTCCCGGGATGTACCCTGTGCTGTCGCTGAAATACCCCGACTGCCCGCACCCCGAGTCAAGGACCCCGACAGCCGCCGTCATTTCCGGGCCAAACGTCAGGGTCATTACTCCCCAGGCCTCCGGTGCGTCGATGTCCACATCCACGGGGATGGTGATGGAGGGAGGAAGGAAGAGGTCATCAAAAGGCGCAGAGTCAAGATGCCACTGCTCTCCCGAAAGGAAACCGGGGTCGTCCGGGGTCTCCACGGGCATCTGGTCAAACAGGACCTTATAATTGGGTTCGGCGAATTCCACAGCAGGATCCGCTCCCAGGATCCGCACAGCCTCCTCCACCCCCTGGCCCGGGGAAAGGAAGAGCCTTTCGATTCCGGTGTGCTGGTATCTCCTGGCCGGGAAAACGCCTGCCCGGTCCCGAACCCGGTTCCGCTCCCGATCCGTGGCTTCTTTCCTGAATTTCACGAGGACTTCCCCAGGTGTGTAGGCGGATGCCTCCTCACCGGGATGGGATCGGGGTATAAAAAACACCAGGGACGCGCTACAAAGGACAAAAAGAAGGAAAAGTTTCAATCCCTTTCGGTTCATTTACACCCCTCGCATGCGCTGCAAACAGCCAACAAGATCCTTTTTAAATGGGCTTTTTCCGGTGTTTTCCCGGGGAAAAACCGGAAATGTCTTTTTGCGTCAACTTTCCGAGTATACAACGGGGATGGCGCCGGAACATCTGAATTTGTCGCCTTGCTCCATTTCCTTCCGGATTATCGCTGTTTCGAATCCGGTCCAGGTCTGATAAAATTAAAAGTATATATTGGAAGGATGTCTTTTCCCACGAATTTTGCCTGTGGCAAGACTCATGACAGTCCGGTTCCGCCGGGAGGCTGGCAGGGAAAAAGGGGTTTTCCCGTGAACGTTAAGCCCTCAAATTAAACTGGAAGGGGTTTTATAATGGCGATGAAAGCGCTCCGAATAGTCCCGATCGCGTTTGCCCTGTTGTTTTTGACCTCGGCACCGGCCCATTCCCAGGGCTGGTATTTTGACATCGGTCTCGAGTTCGTTGACGTGGGGGAGGACCTTTCGGCCGTGGACACGGGCCTTGGCCTTGCCCTGGAGTT
>JAFGWO010000157.1 GCA_016937135.1 Pseudomonadota bacterium | reverse complement strand
GGAGGAGGGCCAGGGCAGTCGCGAATTCAAAATAACTCAACTCGACGCCTGTCCCCCTCACCTCCTCCACGAGTCCCTCCAGGGTCCCGGAATCCACCGGATCACCATCAACAACGATTCTTTCCTCGAAACGATGCAGGTGGGGGGAGGTAAAACAACCCACGGAAAACCCGGCCGCGCCAAGAACACGGCCCAAAAAGGCAACGACGGAACCCTTGCCATTGGTCCCGCCGACGATGATGTGGGGAAAACCCAGATGGGGCGACCCGAGGCAGGCCAGCGCTTTCTCGATCCTCTCGAGTCCCGGCCGGATCCTGGATTCCTGCAGGCCGTCCAGGTAGGCCAGGGCCGAAGGACGACGGATCATTGATTTTTGAAGGCCTTCAGGAGAGCGACGATGGTCTTTTTAAGTTCCTTCCTGCTGACGACCTTATCGATCATCCCGTGTTCCAGAAGGAATTCCGAGCGTTGAAACCCTTCCGGAAGCTCCTGCCTGATGGTCTGCTCGATAACCCTCGGGCCCGCAAAACCGATGAGGGCTTTGGGTTCGGCAAGGTTGACGTCCCCCAGCATGGCAAAACTGGCGGTCACTCCACCGGTGGTTGGATCCGTCAGAACCGAAATGAAAGGAAGCCCGGCCCGCCGCAGCCGGGCAAGGGCCGCGCTGGTTTTGGCCATCTGCATCAGGGAAAGGGCCCCTTCCTGCATCCTGGCCCCCCCTGAGGAACTGATCACCACAATGCCGCATTTTTCCTGGATGGCGCGTTCCACGGCCCTGGTGACCTTCTCTCCAACCACGGAGGCCATGCTCCCTCCGAGGAAAAAGAAATCGAAAACAACCAGGACTATCTTGAGCCCGTCAAGGGTGCAGGTGCCGGAGAGGACAGCCTCGTTAAGACCCGTTTTCTTAACCGCATTCTTGATCCTGTCCCGGTACTTCTGCGAATCGCGGAAATTGAGGGGATCCTCGCTGAGGATCCGGGCATCGAATTCCTCGAAGGTCCCCGGATCCTCCAGCAGGCGGATCCTTTCTTTGGCGCTGATCCTAAAGTGGTAATCACATTTCGGGCAGGTCTTGAGGTTGCGCTCGATCTCCTTGCTGTAAACGATCTCACCGCAGTTGTCGCACTTTATCCAGAGACCCTCCGGGACAACGACCTTCCGAGAATCGGACTTTTCCGGAGGAGCCGATCTTTTTCGAAACCAGGACACAACTGTCCTCTCAGCCCAAATCGATCTTGGGCAGTTTTTTAAGAGATTCGGCGATCATCTCTTCCGGATAGGAGTAATCCACCAGGTCGCCGTCCAGGTAGGCATCGTAGGCTGCCATGTCAAAATGGCCGTGTCCGCTGAAGTTAAAGACGATGACCTCTTCCCTGCCCTCTTCCTTGCAGCGGAGGGCCTCGTCAAAAACCGCCTTGACGGCATGGGCCGTTTCGGGGGCCGGAATGAATCCCTCAACCCGCGCGAAGGTTATAGCCGCCTCGAAAACGGGGTTCTGGGGATAGGCGCGTCCCTCGACGATCCCTTCTTTCTGGAGGAGGCTGACGAGAGGCGACATCCCATGATACCGAAGACCTCCGGCATGGATGCCGGGGGGGACGAAATCGTGTCCGAGGGTGTACATGGGGAGAAGGGGCGTCATTTTGGCCGTGTCGCCATAATCGTAGGCATAGACGCCCTTGGTGAGGGTGGGGCATGACGAGGGCTCAACGGCAATGAATCTTATGTCCTCTCCGGATGCCCTGTCGGGCATGAAAGGAAAGGCGATGCCGGCAAAATTGCTTCCGCCGCCGCAGCAGCCGATGATCACATTGGGCTTGTCCCCGACCATTTTCAGCTGGTCCCTGACTTCCTGGCCGATGATGGTCTGGTGGAGCATGACGTGGTTCAGGACGCTCCCGAGAGCGTATTTCGTGTCGTCGCGGCCGACCGCATCCTCGACCGCCTCGCTGATGGCGATCCCGAGGGTGCCGGGAGAATCAGGAGTGACCTCCAGAATGCTTCGGCCCGCGGCCGTCCGGTTGGAGGGGCTGGCGATAACCTCACTCCCCCACGTCCGTATCATCGAACGCCTGTAGGGCTTCTGATGGTAGCTCACCTTGACCATGTAAACGGTGCATTCAAGCCCGAGCATCTTGCATCCCAGGGAAAGGGCGCTCCCCCACTGCCCCGCACCGGTTTCCGTAGCCAGCCTTTTTACCCCTTCCTTCTTGTTGTAATAGGCCTGGGCGATGGCCGTATTGGTTTTATGGCTTCCGGCAGGGCTGGCGCCTTCATACTTGTAGTAGATCCTGGCCGGGGTCCCGAGATATTCCTCCAGGTGGTAGGCCCGGAAGAGGGGCGTGGGCCTCCAGAGGCGGTATATATCCATGATCTCTTCAGGGATATCGATCCAGTTTTCGGTCGACATCTCCTGCTCGATAAGGCTCATGGGAAATATGGGGGCCAGTTCCTCAGGGCCGAGGGGCTTGCCCGTTCCGGGGTTCAGGGGAGGTGGGGGAGCAACAGGCATGTCTGGGATGATGTTGTACCATTTTTTGGGCATGTCCTTTTCGTCCAGATGGATTTTCTTCGTTATCATCAACCTCTCCTTTCCGGCCCCTTTTAACATTCAGGGGATCGTTCAAATGGGAAAAAGATTTGGTAAAAATATCCAGAAAGAATTACCACGGTTGCCGGATTTGTTCAAGAAAACCGGCGGGCAATGCCCCCGGTTCCCCTTTAAAATATGGAGGTAACTTTTCACCGAAAGGGACCGGGATCCCCTGTTCCCTTTATCAGGTGGAGCAGGTTCTCCCGTGCCCTGGCTGAATCCAGCTCAATCTCTCCCTGAAGGAACCCCTCCCGGTGCAATTTCTCCTGAAGACGGAGGTGGTCGGGCAAAAAGCGCTCGGGAAGGGTCCTTTCAGGGCCCGTGAGGACGCGGCCCACAGGTCCGGAGGATCGAATAAACCCCTTTTCCAGGTGACTGAAATGGTCGACGGCGTGGACCTCATCGGGAATCCGGTGCGCCGCGACGAATAAGGTGATTCCCCTTGCCTTCCTGAAATCCGCTGCCCTCCGGTAAAATTCAACAGCCGAGGAGGGATCCAGACCATCCGTGGGTTCGTCAAGGATCAGCACCCTGGGGTCCATTGCCAGAACGCCCGCGATGGCAGCCTTTCGCAACTGGCCGCCCGAAAGCGCGTATATTGGACGGTCAAGGATGTCGGGGGGAAATCCGGCCCATTCACAAGCCTCGAGGACCCTCCTTTGGACCTCCGGATCCCCGAGGCCAAGATTCCTGGGTCCAAAGGCAATGTCATCGAAAACGGTGTCAGAGAAAAGCTGCCTCTCGGGGTTCTGAAAAAGAAGGGAGATTCTGGCAGGGATCGATATCCCCTTTTTCCTGAGGACCGTCAGAGGTACCCCCTGAAAGGCCACAATCCCCTGGTCTGGCTCGATGAGGCCGTTTCCCATCTGTAAAAGGGTGCTTTTGCCGGATCCATTGTTTCCGCAGATCAGGCTGAAGGACCCTTCAGGAACCCCGAGGTTCAGACCACGGAAGAGATCCGTCCCCTTTCCGGAAAGCCCGTATCCAAACCGTATATCCGAAAAACCAAGGACTTCTCCCGGTCTCTCCGTTACCCCGGGCGGCGCCGGTTCCAAAGGGGCGGGAATGGGGCTCTTTTTCAGAAGGGTCCGGAAAGCGGCAAAGACATCATCGAGATCCATGGGATCGGAAATATCCACCCCCCGGTCCCTTATGACTCGGTAGAGCCCGAAGAGAAAGGGGGCCCTTGCCATATCAGCGCCATCAGAGGAAGGGCCAAAAAAGGACCGGGGCGTTTCATCCCGGACGATCCGGCCTTTTTCCATCAGCACGATCCGGTCGGATCGACAGGCTTCGTTCATGTCATGCGTGATGAGGATTATCGTTTTCCCCCGGGACGCGAGACCTCGAAGCACGGACAGGACGGCGGCTTTCCCGTCCGGGTCCAGAAAGGTGGTCGGCTCATCCAGGATAAGGACCTCCGGCTCCTGCACAAGGACTCCGGCAAGGGCAACCATCTGCTGCTCTCCTCCGGAGAGGAGATGGGGCATCCTTTTTCCAAGGTGTTCGATCCCCAGTTCCTCCATGACCGCATGGACTTTTCGGTGGATGTTTTCGGAAGGACAAGCCGCCACCTCAAGGCTGAAAGCGATATCCTCCTCCACCACCGAGGTGACGATCTGGTTTTCAGGGTTGGAAAAAAGGATCCCCACACGCAGATTCGGACCTCCCCCCTCGACCTTCTGCCCGCCGACGGTAATGGATCCGCTGTCCGGCGTGAGCATCCCCTTCATCAGGAGAGCCAGGGTGCTCTTCCCGGCGGCATTGGGCCCGGCCAGGGCAATTAACTCCCCTTGCCCCGCGTCAAGGCTCAGATCATCCACGGCCCGGATGCCGCGGTTGTATGTGAAGGAGAGACTGCGAATTTCGAGGAAGGGCATGGGACATCCCCGGTTCCCTGGTTCCTGATTATGGTTAGAGGCGGACTGGACCTGCCCTTGATCGGGGGACTCCCAGCGGCCGGCTTGAATCCATGGAAAGAATACCGAAAAAAAAGCAAGGACGCACGGTCCTTGCTCACGCAATATCAGTAGGGTCGCAAAAAGTCCAATCCGGGATTTAACGCTTCCCGGAAAGGGAAAAACGGGGTTTTCCCTTTCCTCATGGATCCATGACTTGTGGTGCCGGTCCTGGATCCGAACGCCCGTCAGAAATCAGCCTTTCATTCTTCCTTTTTTTTCCCGGAGGGATTCTCTTTCTTCGTGGAAGAGGCGCTTTTCGCCTCCGATTTTTTCGGTTTTGCCTTGGATTCGCTTTGCTTACCTGTTTTGGATTCTTTCAACCCTGAGGCTTTTTTCCCGGCGCCGGCTGCTTTTTCCTTTTTGGGTTCCTTG
>JAFGWO010000156.1 GCA_016937135.1 Pseudomonadota bacterium | reverse complement strand
GTTGACATCGCTGTTCTGGAAGTGGGGTTGGGAGGCCGGTGGGACGCCACCAACGCCACGGACCCCATCGTTTCGGTCATCACCAGTGTTTCCCTGGACCACACAGAATGGCTGGGCACCGATGTCAGCAGGATCGCGGTTGAAAAGGCCATGATCCTGCGCCCCGGGCGTCCCCTGATTGTAAATGGAGTCGGCGCCGCGGCCCTTGAGGCCATTTTATCCACGGCCCGATCCCTCCATGCCATCCCGGTTCTCGGCGGACAGGATTTTTTCGCGGGTTGGGAAGACCCTGGCCATTCCATGTGGTTCCAGGGAAGAAGATGGAACCTTTCCGGCCTTTCCCCCGGACTGCCCGGCCTGTTTCAACTGGAAAACGCTGCCACCGCCCTGGCGGCCCTCGAGTGCCTTGATGAGCGGGGTTTTAATTTAAAACCGGCTGCCATCGCCGGAGGGATCAGCGAGGCTGCTTGGCCGGGCAGGTTCCAGGATCTGGGCGGGGCGCCCGATATCCTCGTGGACGCAGCCCATAACCGGGCTGCTGTGGAGGCCCTGATCGGGTCCCTCCGGGGGCGAAAGCGGATCGTCTGGCTGTTTTCAGCCCTGGCCGACAAGGATATTGAGGGAATGAGCGCCGCCATGCTCGAAGGGGGAAAGGATTTTGTCCTGGTTCCCCTGGACAATCCGAGGGCCTGCCCGTTAAGTGATCTGAAAGGGAGAATATCCCGCGGGGCCAGGGTGGCGGCCGCCCTGACCCTTGCGGAAGGATTGAACACGGCCCGATCCTTGGCCGGACCCGAAGGAACGGTAGTGGTTGCGGGCTCCATCTATCTCGCAGGGGAAGTGCTCCGGATAATGGGGCGCCGGGACGACACTTCCGGGAGGGGTGGATGAAGTTCCCTCTGCGGGTCATTGCCCCCCTGCTTCTGCTTTTTCTGACGGCGGCTCCCGGGCGGAGTGATGAGGCGTTGAACCGTGTCACGATCCATGCCCCTGCAATGCATACCACCGCGGAAGGGGTACTCGTTGCCGAGGGTGGTGTGGAAATCCTGAGTGCCGAGATCAGTGTCCAGGCTGAGGGCCTGCGCTATGATCCCGGCACGGGCCTTCTTTCCCTGGCCGGGCCCATAACCATGGAGGAAAAAGGAGGAGGGACTTTTTCGGGAGATTCTCTCCTCCTGGATCTTTCGGATCTCACCGGTGGAATCCGCCGGGGTGAAATTATTCTGAATCCCGGGGGTTTGCGGGTATGGGGAGAGGATATAAGGCGTCTTGGCCAGGAAGAATACAGCATCAATCGAGGGGTGCTCACATCCTGTCCTGGGGATTGCCCGGACTGGTCGTTTACTGCAAGCAGGATCCTGGTCCGTCAAGAAGGGTACCTGACGGCAAGGCACGCCGCCTTCCGGATCGCCGGGGTGCCGGTTTTTTATCTTCCAGTCTTTTTTTACCCTGTGAAAACCCAAAGGCAAACGGGGTTTCTTCTCCCTGAGGTAAGGGTCTCCGGGGAATTGGGCTTTGAGACCTCGTGGCCCCTTTTCGTGACCCTCGGATCCCACGCGGATCTGACCCTTGTCCCGAGGACCTTCAGCCGGGACGGGCTGGGTCTTGGCGCGGAGGGAAGATACCGCCTGGATTACGGCGGCGGTGGAGACTGGAGCGGTTTTGCCGTTGGCCCGGAGGAGGAACACCGGTGGTTTATCCGGGGCGACCACGCCATGTCCCTCGGACGAAGGGTATGGTTCAGGGGGCGATGGTATGACGCCGGAGATCCGTCAGCTCCCGCCCTTTTCGGGGAATCGTTTGCACAGCGGCATCCCGGGACTGTTCTGAGGCACGCTTCGATCGAAGGGGAATGGGGGCCCCTGGGTCTTATCGCGGGCTCGGAAAGCCTTCTCCTGGACGGAACCCTGGCAAGGTCTGAAATTCCCGGAGGGCGTCTTGACCGGGACCGGGTGGAAGTCAGTCTGGGGACGCCGGGGTTGGGAGCCCTGCGGGGGGACCTGTCCGGTGAGGGTGTCAGGTTCCAGGATGGGACGGAAAGGCAACTGGTCACACCCTCCGTCTACCTCCCCCTCCCCGGCTTCGAGGGATTGGCAGGCTCTCTCCTGGCAAAGGGTTTTTTCGCGGTCGGAGGGGAAGGGACCCGGGAGGAGGAAGGATATCTCGTCACCCTGAGGGAGAGAGCCTCCGTGGCGTCCGGGGGCACCTGGGGAAGACATCGGATCGATCTTGACCTGACGCTTTCCGCCGTCGAGGGGGCGGCTTTTGGTTCCTCCACGCCTCGGGATGGAAAAGACCTCATCCAGGATCGGAAAACGGCCTCGGCGGCGATCCGAAGCCGTCTTTTGACCGGCGGGGCCGTCTGGGATCTCGAGGTTGGCAGCTGGAGGGACACGGATCTGGATTTTATGATGGGTTATGGAAAAACACATCTTCGCAGGGGCGGTCTTTTCCTTGAAGGGACGGTCAACCGTGAGTCACAGTGGGTCGGTGTCCTGCCTTCCCTTGATCTTCTGGCACCTTCACAAAAGGGTTGGAGCCTTGAGGGGGGCTACGAGGGGAGGAATGCCGGGTTCGCCCTGGGAAAGGAATCCCTTGAAGGTTCCACCGATCTGGCGACGGGGAGTTTCCATTTCCCCCTTTTCGGGACGGAGTTCTCCGGGGAGGTCCTTTATGATCTTGACGCCGGAAAGATGGCGGATGAAACTGTTTCCCTGATGGTCCCGGGCCGCTGCTGGTCCTTTACTCTTTCCCGCTTGAATACCCCGGAAAGGACCGACTGGAGATTGGGTTTTGACCTGGGGTTTTAGGATTTTTCACGGGTTCTGGCCCGGGAAAGGCTTTTCTTGACATGGGAAATCCCCTGGTCTACATTTTAGCGCCCTTCGGGTTGGCTTTTTTCCTCTTTGCGGTCTATCTTATTGTTTCCCTCTTTCTGCGGGACCCCGCAAGACCCTTCCGGATGTTCAAGGCGCCTCCCCTGGATGACAGTCCAGAGCCCAAAGTCCAGGGTGCGGAGGAAGGAACGGTAGAGGGGGAATGGAAAAATGCGGGTGTGCCCAAAAAAGTTCGGGATTAAAATCGCCTTTATATGATGTTAAACGTGATTGCCCTTGGGCCCTGGATTCCGGGTTTGCGCGGGCATTCTGAAACCAGAGGATAGATGAAGCAGTCCCATATCCGGAATTTTTCCATCATCGCCCATATCGACCACGGAAAATCCACCCTTGCCGACCGCATCCTGGAAGTGGCCGGCGGCGTGAGCAAAAGGGGCAGGACCGAGCAGGTCCTGGATTCCATGGACATCGAAAGGGAGCGCGGGATCACGATCAAAGCGCAGACTGCCCGGCTCTCGTTCCGGTCGCGGGATGGAAAAGAATACCTTCTGAACCTCATCGATACACCCGGGCACGTGGATTTCTCCTACGAGGTCTCCCGATCCCTTTCTGCGTGTGAGGGGGCCATCCTGGTTGTGGATGCAGCCCAGGGGGTGGAAGCCCAGACCATCGCCAATGCCTACCTCGCTGTGGAGCAGGATCTGGTCATCATCCCCGTGATCAACAAGATCGAC
>JAFGWO010000155.1 GCA_016937135.1 Pseudomonadota bacterium | reverse complement strand
CATGGAGATCAGAAGGGCAAAGATGAAGGCGGTCTGGGTCAGCGCCTGGCCAAGGAGCATCTGAACCAGGAAGGGCTTTCGCAGGTGTGGCTGCCGGGCGATGGCCTCGCAGGCTCCGGTGGCCGGCCAGCTGCTTCCAGGTCCGGCCGCGAAGGAAGCGACCCCTATGCTTATTCCGGCACCGAGGGCGGCATACCCCTCGATAATCGTGGGACTTAAGGGGGCCTGGAACAGGAGGAGCACGGCCACCACGAGGGCGAAGGTCGGCGGCGTCGAGGAAACAGCCTGGCCAATGAGCATGGCTCGGAAAAGCTCCGACTGCACCGCCGGCTGGCGGGACATCCCCATGGTCGCGAACCCTCCGGATATGCCGATCCCCACCGCCGGCCCCACCGCGCCGAACCCCATGGCGAAAGCAGCGCCGATAAGGGCCATGGTCTGGACGAGGACCGCTGTGGCGATATGATCCATGAAGCCCCTACTTCGTTGCGACGGCGATATATGTGATGGTCAGCATGGTGAAAACGAAAGCCTGGATGACACCGATGAACAGACCGAAAAACGCCGTCAGGAAAGGGGGAAGGATAAGGTGATAGACCAGGGGCGAAACCACCGTGATGATGATGGCCCCTCCGAAGATATTTCCGAAAAGACGGAAAGAAATGGATACCACCTTTGCGAGCTCCCCCACGATATTAAGTGGAAGCATGATAAAAAATGGCCTGGCGAACTCCGCCATGTAGGGGAAAAACCCCTTCTCCCGGACCGCGGCCGTGTGCGTGAGGAAAAAACCCATGATCCCGAGGCTCAACGGCGTGTTCAGATCCCTTGTGGGTTCCGTGAGACCCGGGATGATCCCGAGGCAGTTGCTCAGGAAGAGGAAAAGGAACATCGTGGCCGCGAGGGCGAAATAACCGCGGCTCTCCTCTTCAAGGACCTCCCTGACCAGTCTGTTCATGGCCGAAACGTAAATTTCCATTACCCGCTGAAGGGGGTTCGGGATCCTTTCGAGCCTCCGCGTGGCCAGGAAGGCCAGGATGATGAGGATGGCCATGACAAGCCACGTGTTCCAGATTGTCGCAATGTTGACGGTCAGCTGAACCCCGAAAAGCTGGAAGGTCAGCGTCTTGATCTCCACCAGACCCGTCATTTTACGAACCCGTCAGTCCTTTCTTTCCGTCAACCCCGTCAGGGTCCCCGCGACCAGGACCACCTGAACGGAGAAAAGGCCGATGACCACGGCCCAAAAAGAAACCCTGGCATCCAGGGCGCCGAAAATCAGGGCCGCGGCGGTGATCCCCATCCTGGCGGCATAGGCACCGGCGGCTCCGAACCTGAACCCTTTCCCGGAAGAACCCCATACCTGGCCCCTGACGGCCGCCGCCGTCAGAAGCAGGTTTGTGAGGCTTGCCGCACCGCCGAGGATCAAGCCGCGGGCCCGGGCCGGATACCCGGTGACCATCAATACGCCCGCCAGAATAACGATCAGGACGAGGGAACCAAAAAAGACCAGCCGTATATAACTTCTACCCCGGTCCAAAGCGCGGCCCGTAAGAAGTATACAATATACTGTGTCCAGTCTGCATCAGGAATCTTTTTTCCCGGACGCCGTTTTTTCGGCCTCTTCCTCTCTCCCGGCTTCGCTTCTCGACAGGGATATCGGGGGCACCCTCTTCTCCTCGCCCGCCCCGCGGACCATGGAGCAGTTCCCTTCGAAGATCACCCCTTCCTCGATGAAAAGTCCGGGGGTCTTGATGTTCCCGAAAAGCTTGCCGGGGCGGCGAACCTCGACTTTCCCCGTGGCCGTCACGTTTCCCCTTACTACCCCCGAGATGACGATGGTGTTGACGTCGATCTCGGCGCTCACCTCGGCGCTTTCCCCGACGATGAGGGTGTCCTTGGTATGGATTTCCCCCTCCATTTTCCCGTCGATCCTGACGGTCCCCTCGAAGGTGAGGACCCCTTTAAAATCGGTCCCTTCCCCCAGAAAGGCCTTGATCTCCCCGCGGGGAGCGGCTGTTTCCTTTTTATTCATCAATTTGACCTCCCATGAATGGGACAAAAGGGCGACGCTTCCGTACAGGGGCGCGCCCCCTTCTGTCAATTTCTCAGAATTCTCGCTGCCACGCCGTCAAGGGCGTCGAGGCTCGGGAAGCGGATCTCCACCTTTCCACCCCGTTTTCCCTCCGTGATCCGCACGCGGCACCCCAGGACCTTCCCGAGGCGCCTTTCCAGGTCTTCCGTTTCCGGGGACTTGCCTTTCCCGGACATCCGGGGCCCTTTCCTCCCGGAGACAAGGCGGGAAACCAGCCCCTCGACCTCCCTCACCGAAAGGCCCTTCGAAAGGATCCTGGCCAGCAGTTCCCTCAGGGTCCTCTCCTCCCGGACGGACAGCAGGGCCCGGGCGTGTCCCGCGGAGAGGCGGCCCTCGACCACCTCCTTCCGGACGAACTCCGGGAGGTTGAGAAGACGCAAGGCATTGGCCACCGTGGCCCTGTCCTTGCCGACCCTGAGGGCCACCGATTCCTGGGTCCCCCCCGTGACGGAGAGAAGCTCCTTGTAGGCGAAGGCTTCCTCGATGGGGTTGAGGTTCTCCCTCTGGATGTTTTCCACCAGGGCGATCTCCAGCCGGTCCGTGTCCTCCATTTTCCGGACGAGGACGGGAATCCTTTCCAGTCCCGCCAGTCTGGCGGCCCGGAGCCGCCTTTCCCCGGCGACCAGCTCGTACCCCCCGGCCACCCTCCGTGCCAGCAGGGGCTGGATCACCCCCTGTTCCCGGATGCTGGAGGCGAGTTCCTCTAGGGACGCGGGGTCAAACCTCCTGCGCGGCTGGGCAGGGTTGGGAAAAACCTCGTCAATGGGGGCATGGACCAGCTCTTCCTCCCCGGCGGGCTCGCCGCCTCCCGGGATCAGGGCCCCCAGCCCTTTCCCCAGGGCCTGGCGCTTGCGTTCCCCTGCCGTGGCGTTTCCTTCGTTCGATTTCATTTCCCGGCGCTCCCTTCCCTGCGGGCAGGCTGCCCCTGTTGATCCGGTTTCCCGTTCAGAATCTCCTGGGCCAGGTCGAGGTATCCCTGCGCCCCCGGCGAGCCGATATCGTAAAGAAGAGCGGGCTTCCCGAAGCTCGGGGCCTCGCTGAGCCGGACGTTTCTCGGGATGACCGTCCGGAAGACCTTTCCGGGGAAGTGGCTTCGAGCCTCCTCGGCCACCTGGTGGGAGAGGTTGTTCCTCATATCGAACATGGTCAGCAAAATCCCCTCGATGACAAGGGCGGGGTTTAAAGCCCCCTTGACCAGCCTGACCGTTGAAAGGAGCTTCGTCAGACCCTCCAGGGCGTAGTATTCGCACTGAAGGGGGACGATCACGGTATCGGCCGCCGTGAGGGCATTGAGGGTGAGAAGGCCCAGGGAGGGCGGGCAGTCGAGGAGGATAAAGTCGTAGTCGTCCCGGATTTTCCGGGATGCCCTCGCGAAGACGGTCTCCCGCGACAGCGCCCCAACCAGCTCAAGCTCCGCGCCGATCAGGTCCACGTGGGAAGGCACCAGGTCCAGGAACTTCATTTCCGTTTTCGCTACCGCCTTTTCCAGGGGCAGCCCGCCCACAAGGACGCGATAGATCGTCTCTTCCGAACTTTTGGGGGCGGCGCCCAGACCGCTGGTCGCGTTGGCCTGGGGATCCATGTCGATCAGAAGGGTCTTTTTTTCGGCGACGGCCAGGGAGGCGGCCAGATTGACGGCGGTCGTTGTCTTCCCCACTCCGCCCTTCTGGTTGGCGATGGTGATGATTTTACCCAAGTCGGGAGCCTTTCATCCTGGAAACAGGGAAAAACATCTTTTCTTCCGATAATTTTTCATTTATTTTCAATAATTTACGATAATTCGCCCTGCTGCGGGGCCAAATAAGGTCACAATTCCCTTGTCCACGCGAGTCCGGAAAAAAGTAATATAGAAGGGGTTAAAAGTCCACATTGTTTCACGTGAAACAACCGGACCGGCGTATTTTCCTCTATGGTGAGCGGCCCCGGTGTGAATCCGGCCGAATTCGGGGTAAAACCCGGGAACAGCCTAAAAAACGACCTCCCAGATGACCCGGGACCGGTCCCTCCCGGGGACGGCACAAGGATGAATGGTCCCTAACCCCTTCTCAACCAGGTTCTCCTTCGTATATATCAGCACGCGTCCTCCGGGTTTGAGAAAAGCTCTGGCGGACCCCAGGGCCGCCCCGGGCCTGGCGGCCGCCCTTGACACGACAAAATCCCAAACCCCCGCCTCCCCCCGGGCCGACAGATCCTCAAAGCGTCCCTCCATTACGGATATCCCCTCCATCCCGAGGAAGCGGACGGCGTGGCGCAGCCATGCGCATTTTTTCCCTGAGGCCTCCGCCAGCCCAACGAAGAGGCCGGGCCGGACTATCTTGAGGGGGATACCGGGAAAACCAGCGCCGGACCCGAGGTCAAGGAGGCGTCCACGGGAAGGGATGAGGCCAAGGGCCGCAGGCGCGAGGGAGTCAAGAAAGTGTGTCTGTACCCAGTCCCCCTCCTTCCGGGATACGAGGTTCAGGCCTTTGTTAAAGCGCATCAGCTCGGAGGAAAAAAGAGAGAACCGGTCGAGGGCATCCTCCTCCAGGCGCAGACCCATGGCGGCGGCCCCTTCCCCGCACTTTTCCTTGAATTCCTCCACCGTGAGCCCGGGGGCAGCGGGGGTTTTTCCCTCCATCAGGACAGTCCGCCGTCTTCCGGCACGGGGGAGGTTTTTTTACCGGGACCCCGGCGGCTCCGAAGATAGATCATGAGCGCCGACACGGCCGCGGGGGTGACCCCCGGGATCCTGGACGCCTGCCCCAGGGTGCGGGGGCGCACCTGCGAAAGCCGGTCCCGGATCTCCGTGGACAGCGCCTTTAAAAGACCAAAGTCCATCCCCTCGGGGATGGCCATGGCATCGAGACGAGTCATGCGGTCCACCAGCTCCCCCTGCCTTTTGATATACCCCTCGTATTTCACCTGGATCGCGATCTGTTCCGCAGCTGAGGGGTTTGAAACGGGTTTGAAGGAGGGATTCAGCTCGCCAAGATCCTCGTAGGAGACATCCCCCCTGCACAGGACGCTCTTTAAGGGGGTCCCCGTTTTCGGACCCCCGGGCACCTGAACGGTTACCTTTCCTTTCTCGAGATCGCCAAGGCCCTTTTCGACCTCCCGCCTTTTTTCCCTCAACCGCCCTATCTCCTCCGCAGAAATAAGCCCCAGGGCGTAGCCTTTTTCCATAAGGCGCAGGTCGGCATTGTCCTCCCGAAGCCAGAGCCGGTGTTCCGCCCTGGATGTGAAAAGACGATAGGGTTCGGAAACCCCTTTGGCCACGAGGTCGTCCACCAGGACGCCCATATAAGCCTCACCCCTCCCAAGGATCAGCGGCTCATCCCCTCTTATCCTCAGGCAGGCGTTGATCCCGGCCAGCTGTCCCTGCGCGGCGGCTTCCTCGTACCCGGACGTCCCGTTGACCTGCCCGGCCAGATAAAGACCCTCTATATCCTTCACCATGAGATCCCAGCCCAGCTGGGTCGGATCCGCGAAATCGTATTCAATGGCATAGCCGGGCCGCATGATCCGGACATTTTCAAGCCCAGGGATGGAATGGAGCATCCGGAGCTGGATATCTATGGGAAGGCTGGTGGGGATCCCGTTGGGGTAATATTCCCGCGTCTGGAGCCCCTCCGGCTCGAGGAAGATCTGATGGCTGTCTTTTTCAGGGAACCGGACCACCTTGTCCTCGATGCTCGGGCAGTACCGGGGGCCGACGCCCTTGATCACCCCCCCGAAAAGGGGGGAGCGGTCCAGGCCGCTGCGGATGATCTCGTGGGTCCGGGTATTGGTGCGCGTGACCCAGCAGGGGACCTGCTCGCGTTCGATCTTCCCGGTCCTGAAGGAAAAGGGACGGGGCACCTCGTCCCCGAATTGGGGGGTGCAGCGGGAAAAATCGATGCTTTTGGCGTCCAGCCGGGGCGTTGTCCCCGTTTTGAGCCGTCCCATCCGGAGATGGAGGGAGGCGAGGGCCCCGGCCAGCCCTACCGACGGGAATTCCCCCGCCCTGCCGGCCGGGTAATGGGTCATCCCGACGTGGATGAGGCCGTTTAGAAAGGTCCCCGAGGCGATAACGACTGCCGGGCCGAGGAATTCCTCGCCGGACTGGGTATAGACCCCCTGGACGCGCCGGCCCCTGGGGCCTTCCTCCAGAAGGAAGCCCTCGACGAGCCCCTGCTTTAAATAAAGTTTTTCCTGGCCCTCGAGGGCCTCCCGGATCCAGCTTTTGTAATGGTACATGTCCGCCTGGGCCCTGGAAGACCAGACGGCGGGACCCTTGCGGGTATTGAGGACCCGGAACTGGATCCCGGTCGCGTCGATGGCCATCCCCATCAGGCCGCCCAGGGCGTCGATCTCCCTGACCAGCTGCCCCTTGGCAAGGCCCCCAATGGAAGGGTTGCACGACATGTGGGCCACCTGGTCGATGGAGATGGTGAGTAGGAGCGTTTCCATCCCCATTCTGGCCCCCGCCCAGGCGGCCTCGCACCCCGCGTGCCCGGCCCCCACCACGATGAGGTCATACCGGGCAGGATCCCGGAACCGAACGCTTTCCTTCCCGTCCTTTTTGTCTTCTCCCGGTTTCATTTTCGCCTTTTCACGCCTTCCCGGCCGTTAATGTTGACAGGGCCGCAAAAAATTATCAACCCGGCCCGGGCGCAGGCCGCCCGGATCCATGATCGGTCGTCACGTCATGGATCCGTGAGGGAAGGGAAAACCACGCTTTCCCCTTCCTGTGGAGCGTAGAGTCCCGCATGGACTTTTGGCGACCCTATGTACCGCGGCCCGGGTAAGGGCCGCCCGGATTCAGGATTGGCCATCGCGTCATGGATCCGTGAGGAAAGGGAAAACCCCGTTTTTCCCTTTCCGTGGAGCCAAAAGTCCCGAATCGGACTTTTGGCGACCCTATCAATGTTTCACGTGAAACATCGGGCCCAACGCTG
>JAFGWO010000154.1 GCA_016937135.1 Pseudomonadota bacterium | reverse complement strand
CGCGACCAAAATCCTGGGCGAGGGATTCGAGGCGCTCTACATAGACAGGCTCCACGGCCTTCCAGGCGAGATCCCTGAGGTCCTCTGTGCCCAGGTCTCCAGGATTGATCCGGACCCCCTCCTCCAGAAGGAAGGGATTCCTGCTGATCCGGTGGAACAGGGAATGATGCTCGGGAAGCGCGGCGAGGATAAGAGGCAGTCCCGAGGATCTTGAGTGCTTTTCCAGGATCGAGCGGTCGACAGCCCGGAAGAACCGTTCCGTGTCAATCTGGACATCGTCTTCCTTGCCTCCGTGGCCGTGATGCATCGCCGTGTTTCCCGCTCCTCCATAGGAGGCCACGGTCAAGTGGGATTCGGTCAGCTCCTCACCCAGCGCCTCTTCGATGGTCGGGGGGACGCCGGCGGCAGTTTCGACCTCGTCCAGGGTGTCCCTCGTGCCCTCGAAGAGCCGGATCCGGTCCCGGCTCAGGCCGAGGACCTGATAGCGCTCCAGGGTCTGGAAAATGCGGCGCAAGGGCTTGAGATAGAAGCTGGCTCCTGCAAAAGCGAATTCGGGGACCTCACGCTGCAGTTTGAGCACCCGGAAAAGACCCGGGGCCCCGAACACAGCCAGACCGTCGAGGGAATTTCTCCAGAAAACAGCGTCTCCGGCAAGATCCAGAAAAGGCTCCACCAAATCACCCCCGGAAAGATCCGGGTACTTCCCCTCGAGGGAGTTCTGCAGGTCCCTGACGAGGTTGCGAAAACGGATGGCGTTCTGCTGGCTCTCCGGGTATCCCCTGAAGGTTGGCTGATAAAGGGAAAGGCAGGGGCCCTCCCGATCTTTTGTCAGCTCTTCCGGCAGCCGGTAGCCGGCAGGATCCAGTTTCTTTTCCGAAGGATTCGCCATATTTCCTCCTCCTTCCATAACGGGTGTTTTCGCCCGTCTAGAAAAATGGGGCGGACGTTGATTCCCTGTATTCAAGTTTAGCATTCCTGACGCGGTTAGGAGGGAGGGGAGGGAAACCCGGAAGAGGGAATAGGGAAGAGGGAAGAAGAAAAGTAGTCTGGTCCCTGGGGAAGGCCCTCAAAAATCAAGAAAAAGGGCTCTGACACCCGCGATGCCCTGATGGGTTTTCTGACTACAGCCGGAAAGGGGCGGAAAGACCATGGGAAGGGTCGAGGGGAAAGGAGAAGGAGAAGGGCTCGGGAAAAGGCCGGGAGGGAAGTTCCGGCCCTTTCCCCTGATTTTTTCAGTACCGCCTAAGGGCGAAGAAAACCAGGTCCTGAACGTCGCCGCTGTAATCCGAAGGGATGACTTCCACCGTTACGAACTGCTTGTCGGGGGACATTATGATCCACATATCAGCACCGGTGACTGCAGTTCCCTGGTAAAAAGCATAGGCCAAATGGCCGATTTCTCCTGTAATGGTGGCGCCCCCCGGAAGGGAAACCGTGAAAATGTCGCTGGGATCCCCGTCAACAGCTTCGACCGAGACAGGGGAAAAGGGGGCAAAATCCAGTGCAGACTGGCTGTACGCGTAACCGTACCCGCTCCAAGTCCCCAGAATATCATTCGGGAAAAAATTGGTTGCGGTCGTGCCGCCCTTTTCCAGGGTGCCGATAAGGTTAACCGGGGCTGGGCCCAAATAGACGAGGGCCCCGTGTTCCTGCCCGCTGTCGGTGAGGAAAGAAAAAGCGAGGGTCCCGCTGGGGTCAAGATCCCACGTCATGGAATAGATGGGCGGGTTGTCATCGACATTGCCTTCCAGGAAAGGCGGAACATCGTCACCCGTCAACTCCGTGATATTGCCCGAGCCGTCGATGGTCATATTCAAACCCAATTCCCCATACTCGAACATATAGCCTGCCCATTCGCCCTCAAGGCTGTGGTCCGCTCCGGAGCCCCCGCCCCCCCCGCAATTAAAAAGAAAAAACACCATAAGGACGAACGCGCCAGCCAGTGATCTCTTCATCATTTTCCTCCCGATTTTTCCAGGGATAATACCATTGCATGGCAGGGCAAACAACAAATCAAACAGACCCTTCCCTGCAGGCCGGCAATTCGCTGAACGGGATGCCCTGGCTCCCGGATATATGGCAGGGAACATGACCTGGACATTTGTCCGCAGGGCGGGTCCTCAAGCCCACTTTGCAGGCCGTTTTTCTGCAATTCCTCCCTGGCTGCCTTATCCTTTCAATAAGCCGGAAAACAGAGGAGCCCTTTCAAGAGAACCGGATTTTGAATTTCCGCCTGCTCTAACGAAGCCCGGGTAATTACGCTGAAAAAAGTTGGTGAATCTTATGAGAAAAGCACTTCTTGCCGTTTCATTTCTCGCCATTTTCGCAATTTGGTTGCCTAAAGAAAAAAAGTGCTCTGACACCCGCGAAGCAGAATTTACAGGGACCCGGTATTCTCCCTGGGATCATACCCAGGCAAGTGAAGGAAATGGAGGGGATGGGGAAAATTGAGAATTGAGAACTGAGGATTGAGAATCAAAGAGCGCCTTCGAGAACTCCAAAAAAGTTCTCAATCCTTAATGCTCAATCGGGGATTCGCCCTCTTGGGAAAATCCCCTGTATCCCCTTTATCCCTGTAAATCTGGTTTTTGTGCATTTAACAACACTTTTCCCGGCTTCAGAGACTGGGATCGGACAGGGATTCGAGAAAGGGATTCCAGAGACAGGAGAAGAAAAGGCCCTTGTTTACGGCGCTTGCTAAAAAGAGAGAAAAACAGAGACGCCCTGACATCCCGGTGACATGGGAATCAGGGCGCCCGATTTCCTCTTGAGATGCTGTCTGGCCTCTTGCCTTTTACCGATGCCCTGCCAGCGGTCAGAAAGTTTGCCTTATTCCTCGGGTTCGGCGTAGAAATATATGCCGAAAGTCCCGGTGATGGTGGTCGGGTTGTCCTCCAGGAAGCATGCATCTCCGTCGGTATAGGTTTCGCCGAGGACGAGATCCATAAACTCGACTTCCTCGAATCCGATGCTCGTTAGGACTTCATCGTCGCCTATGGGCACGATGTTCTCGATGTATCCCGTGAAATCGAGCCCGCCCTGGAGGAGATCATCCATATCGTCTGCCGGGTCGTTTTGCCAGCAGTCCGTGAAGAAAAGGCTGAAGTTGTCACCGGGCCCCACTTCCCCACTCTCCTCCCAGTCGAACTCGGCCGTTCCCTGATCGTCCACACCTTCGGGAGCCGTGAGGTCCGCTGCGCTGAAAGCGTCACAGTATTCCGTGATCGGGTTCACGGAGAGAAGGCGGCTTTCATTATCATCGATAAGTTCAAAGGCCGAGATGACGTGCTCCATCTGGTCGTAGATGAAGATGAGGATATTGAAGGCGAAGGAGGCTTTCTGTTCCCATTCCGACGCTTTTGGATTTTCCAGCAGCTCCTCGAATTCCTCCCAGTTGTAGCTGCTGCTTTCCGAATCCCCCGGGTCAGACTCGTTCGGGGTGTAAACCAGGTCTACCCCGTCGAAGCCTGTTTCTTCGACATTTGGGTTGTAGGTTATGATGATCCTCGACGTCGTGTCCCCTATGGAAGATCGGACCCACACCTCCCCGGAGGTCGGGGCATCCTCCTCG
>JAFGWO010000153.1 GCA_016937135.1 Pseudomonadota bacterium | reverse complement strand
GGACGGGTGCAGCGAGCCATTTCCCTGACAGCCGCATCAGGATCGGGGATAAATTCCAGGGCGGCAACGGATGCGACAATGTCATAGGATCCGTCCGGGGCGGGCAGGACCTGGGCGTTGCCCCTTCCGAAGGAGCACTGGGGAACCGTGCGCTTCGCCTCGCTGATCATTTCCTCCGAGACATCGATCCCGTGGACCTCGAATCCCAGGGACCAGAAAAAACGGCTCCAGTGCCCGGTCCCGCACCCCACTTCCAGCAGGCGGCCATGGCGGGGGACATCGGCGAGGAGGGCAAGGATGTCTTTTTGCTGGACAAGGTCGTGTGCCTTTCCCTCCGGCGTGGCATACCAATCCTCGTACTCGCCGGCGAAGGGTCCGAAATCAAAGGTGCTTGCCGGGTTTTTATTCAGTTTTTCAGCCATGGGTCTTCCCCTTTCACGCAGAGCAAAATAAGTCCCTTGCTGACGGCAACGGAGGGAAGATCTTCCCCGGCCTCGTTGCTCAAACCGTGGGTGGCAAATTCCAGGGGTTCGTTGTGGAGGGAGAACTTGAGTCCTCCGGTCCTGACACAGGTGTTCTTCGCAAAAGGAACCAGGGAAACCAACGCCCCCGGGGTGGTACCCAGTTCCGCGCCCTGTCCTGCCTCCAGAGCCCAGAGGGCGAAATCGTCATCCCACAGGACCACCAGGCCGGGATAGCGAAGGAGGAGGGCGGCGTTTGCGAGGGCATGGTCCATCCTGCCTCCCCAGGCTCCCAGGAGAAGGACCCGGCTAACCCCCTGGTCCAGGGCCCACTGTACGGCGTATTCGGTGTCGGACCGGTCCTTGTCCACCGGGAGAAGGATCCTGAAAAGGCTGGCCTGCTTTTCCCATGGGTCCTCCTTGAGGGAATCCATGTCCCCCACGATCGCGTCGGGCATGAGCCCCATGGCCGCCAGGTGTTTGGCCCCCCCGTCGGCCGCGATCAGGATGTCCGCGCGCAGGGCGAGGTCTCTGGCTCTTTCAGAAACCCTGAATTCGCCGTTGCAGCATACGCACGCGGTCTTTGCCGATTTATCTTCGTCCGGGCCCTTCAATGGATTACATCCTCCATTTCGTCTTTTCCCTTCCGCCGTGAACAGACACAAACGATGCAGGAAAGGGCCTGCCTTCGGATATTTTAATCTATCATGGCACAGGGAATTCGGGGAAACAACTCCCGGCACAATGCGGCCGACATTTTCCCTAAACGCGGCCATTTGACTCCTGATTTTCCAGAGTTACACTTTTAGCAGGGTCGCAAGAAGTCCGAACCGGGGCTTTTTGCGCCCCGGTTAGGGAAAAGCGGGGTTTTCCCTTTCCTCACGGATCAAGGACTTACATATAACCCGAGTCCTTGATCCGGGCGCCCCGCGCGGGGCGCGTTGATGACTTTTTGTGAGGTCATCAACTTTTGATAAGGGCTACGGAAGGCGCACATGGGTTTGACACCTTTTCCGCCTTGGACTTGATGCCCTTTCCTTTGCGCCTCCGCTGTTGCCCTTTAAAAACCACCCCTGGAAAAGGGGACATTGCCGCGGAGGTGCGAAATGGGAAGACGATGGACGGTAAGGGGGCTTGCCGGCGAAAGGTTCTGCGGGGACAGGGATCACAAGATGGTGCACGACCTCGACCATGAGGATGCCCAGTGCCACATCGATGAGATCATCGAGCACTCCGAGGCCATGCCCTTCAGAACTATCGAGGAAGCCCATTTGCACGGCTACCACGACTGCCCCTACTGCTTCAGGCTGCCGTGGGTTGACCGCACTCCGGCGCACTGACCGGTCCTTGGCCGGCTGACGGAAGGAGACAGCTTCCGCCCGGGAAAGGGATTCCCCTGCCCGCGGGCGCGTATCGTGTCCGCCCGCACCGCGGTCCGGCTGTTTTTTCCCGGGGGCATTACTGCATGAAGCAAACGGCGATCCCGCCCGGGATCTTGTCAGGTTTTTTGCCTGAGGGCGGCCCTTAAAAAGCCGCCCTTTTTCCTCCGGGATAGTCTCCATCGGGTCTTGCCATTTCTGAGCATCACCCCTGACAACAACCTGCCGTGATCTGCTATATTTCTAATTTTTAAAACTACCAAAGAGATCTTCGGAAAGGCGGCTTCTGATGAGAACCCTAGCGGGGCTGACGTTTTTCCTGACGGCAGCGCTCCTGATGCCCTCATGCGAAAGCTACAGCCCCGTCTCCCGGACCATCCATGAGGAACATTCCCTTTACCAGTTCATCAGGGTCGAGGAGGACCTGTTTTCGGGGGAAAGGCTCCTTTACACCAGCGCCGGAAGGAATATAAAGCAGGGCGGGATTCGGGTGAAGGACCCGGACGAGCTTCTTTTCGAGTACAACCGGCTGGCCTTTTCCTCCCTCGCCTTCCTCGAGGAGGACCCTTCGAGGGTGCTTTTTGTGGGCCTTGGGGCCGGCACCATGCCGCGTTTCTTCGCGGGGCATTATCCTGACGCCGTTGTCGACATCGTCGAGCTGGACCCGGCCATGCTCACAATTGCCAGGGATTATTTTCATTTTGCCGAAGGGGAAAGGATCAAGGTCCACCTGATGGACGGGAGGACCTTCATCAAGAAAACGAAGGCCCGCCACGACATGATCTTTCTGGATGCCTATCGGGGGGAGCAGATCCCGTTCCACCTGACCACGGTCCAGTTCCTGAGGGAGGTTAAAGACTGCCTAAACGAAGGGGGGGTCGTTGTCTCCAACATCCTTTCCGAGGCCAACAACCGGTACTTCTGGTCCATGGTCAAGACCTACCGGCAGGAATTCGGTTCGCTGTTCATCTTCAAGGGGGAGTGGTCGGGAAACCACATCTTCGTCGCCATGGCGGACAAAATCCCCTTCGATCAGGACATCTTTCTTGAAAGAGCAAGATCAATCCAGACCGGAAAGGGGATTGAATTCGATTTAGCCCGGGCCCTGTGGAGCTACGATAACGAAAAACATCTCGGAAATGCCAGAATCCTGACGGACGATTTTGCCCCCGTCAACCTCCTCAGGCAGCACGAGGTCCAGGATTGACGGCCTGGCAAAAAGCCATTGGTACATCCTGGGGATGCGTGCCTGTAATGTATTCGGGGAGGTTGCTTTTTTTGGATCTGGCAAGTCGGGACGGGCTTTTTTCTTTCTTAGGAAGGTTCCGGAACCCGTGCCGGATGGCTGGGTCAGGGAAAAAAGGTCCAGATCCAATCCACCACAGCGCGGCCGGCAGGAGGCCGCTCCACAGGGTTTCACAGGGTAAGACACATCCCCCTCACCGGAGCCGTTGAGAAATCTCGTTCCAGGATGAAAGCTCGCTTTCCTCAGGAAACGAGATTTCTCAACACCGAT
>JAFGWO010000152.1 GCA_016937135.1 Pseudomonadota bacterium | reverse complement strand
TCATGGGGGTGCCCGCACACGATCAGAGGGACTTTGAATTCGCTGTCAAATACGGACTCCCCATCCGGGTTGTGATCAGCGACAAAAAGGGGAGCCTTGATCCGTCCGGGATGGAGGGGGCTTTCGTGGAAGACGGGGTGATGGTCAACTCCGGTCCCTTCAACGGCCGCAGAAACAGGGAAGCGATGCCCGATATGATCGCTTTCATGGAAGAGCGGGGATGGGGCAGGGGCGCCCGCAGCTACCGCCTGAGGGACTGGCTCATAAGCCGCCAGCGCTACTGGGGCACTCCCATACCCGTGGTGTATTGCCAGAAATGCGGGATGGTCCCCGTCCCTGAAACAGATCTCCCCGTCCTCCTCCCCGAGGATGTGCTGTTCACGGGGGAGGGCAACCCCCTCGCGACATCCCCGACCTTTGTTTCCACGACGTGCCCTTCCTGTTCGGGCCCCGCCCGGAGGGAAACGGACACGATGGACACCTTTATCGATTCCTCGTGGTATTTCTTCAGGTACTCGGATCCTCATTGCGACAAGGCTCCCTTCGACCGGGAAAAGGCCTCCTACTGGATGCCGGTGGATCAGTACATCGGAGGGATCGAACATGCCATCTTGCACCTCCTCTACGCGCGGTTTTTCACCAAAGGATTAAGGGATCTGGGGTTGACCGACGCCGATGAGCCCTTCTCGAGGCTCCTCACCCAGGGGATGGTCATCAAGGACGGGGCGAAAATGTCCAAATCCATGGGAAACGTCGTCCCCGCCCAGGAGATGATGGACCGTTACGGCGCCGACACGGCCCGGGTTTTCATCCTTTTCGCATCGCCTCCCGAAAAGGAGCTGGAATGGAGCGATAAAGGTGTGGAGGGGGCCTACCGCTTCCTCACCAGGGTCCATCGCCTGGTGAAGGACAACCGCCATCTTTTCCGGGGAAGCGGTTCGGAGAAGGAGGGGGGAGAGGGATCCGGTGGTCAGGGCCTGATTCGCGCGAGGCACAGGGCTGTCTGGAAGGTGACCGAGGATATCTCGCGGCGCTTCCAGTTCAACACGGCTCTTTCCGCCATCATGGAGCTTTTCAATGAACTGAGCAGGTTCCTTTCCGATGGGGATTCGGGGGGTGAGGAAGGCCGGACGCAGGCCGCGGAAACCATTCTTGCCATGATCCTCCTTCTGGCCCCCTTTGCCCCTCATCTGGCCGAGGAACTCTGGGAATCGGCGGGGATGGAATACAGTGTCTTTCACCATCCATGGCCTTCCTACGACCCTGACCTCGCGGTCAGCGAAATAGCCGAAATGGTGGTGCAGATCAACGGAAAAGTCCGGGCGCGTTTTGAAGCGTCTCCAGATACCCCTGAAGAACTCCTTGAAAAGATGGCCCTGGAAATTCCGCGGGTCCAGGAGGCGATGTCCGGCCGGGATGTTGTGAAGACAGTCATTGTCCCGGGAAAGCTCGTTTCCATCGTCCTGCGATGACCCTGCGTCCCCTCGCCGCCCTTTTCCTGTCTTTCACTCTTCTGGTTTCCTTTTCCTGCGGCTACCGGTTCGTCCATCCCTATCCCTATTGCGCCTGCGCCCTGGAGAACGTCGGGAACGCCACCTCCGAACCCGGGCTTGACCGCGTCCTTGAGCAGGCCTTCAGGGAAGAGGGGGTCTTTTCCCCCCAATCGCCAGACAGGCTTTTCATCGTTGTCACCCGCTTCGAGGAGGTCGTTGATACTGTGGCCTCAGGCGGCATCACCGTGCGGCAGAAACTCAGGATGGAAGTGTCCTGGAAGGTTCAGGGAGAGGACCCGTCCCGGGCTGTCAGCGGGGAGGAGACAGTGGCTATTACCTATCCCTATTCCGGCGATGCTGCTCAGATGGACTGGAACCGTGCGGGGGCCGTCCGGCTGATGGCCCGGGATGCCGCCAGGAAGGTTTTGGAGCAGGTGGAGAACAGCACCTTATGACCCCCGCGGCCGCAAGGAAATCCGATGGATGCGATCCGGTGATCCTTCTCGTCTCCCAGGAGCCCTTTCTCCTGGAGGAAAGGGAGGGGCAGATACGCGATCGTGTAGTCCCGAAAGAAAACAGGGACTTGAATTTCCAGATCCTTTACGGATGGGAAGCGGAGGTCACCCGGGTAGTGGAGTTCCTGCAGACCATGCCTTTCCTCGCCGAAAGACGCCTTCTTGTGATCCGTGAGGTGCAGACCTTTGAGGATATCAGTCATCTTGAGGCCTACATGTCGGATCCGAACCCGGCGTCGTGCCTTCTCATGACCTCCTCGGAACTGAAGAAAAAGGACCCTCTATATAAAAAACTTTCCCGCCTGGCGAAGGTGTCCGAGGTGAGAAAACCGGGGGAGGGCAAACTGGTCGACTGGGTGGTGGAGCGGTTTGCCGCCGCCGGGAAGGCCATAGAAAGGGATCTGGCCGATGCCCTGGTCCAGACGGCCGCAGGGGATATGGCCATCCTTGCGACGGAGATACAGAAAGTCGTTTCCAGTTCCGGAGAGGCGGACAGGATCTCGAAGGATGATCTTTCGGTTTCGGTTCCAGGGGGGGTGGAGGTGGTCTTTAACCTACTGGATGCTCTGGGAGATGGTGATCGCCCCAAGGCCATTGCGGCCCAGAAAAAGCTGCTGGACCACGGGAACAAGCCGGAATATCTCGTCCACATGATGGCCTGGCACTTCCGGCAGCTCATCCGGGGCAGGGACCACATGGACTCCGGGCTGAATCCTTTCCAGGCGGCGGAAAAGATGGGCAAAAAATATCAGGGGCGGGAAAAGTTCGCCCGCCAGATAAGGCGGGCGACATCGGAAGAACTTGTTCAGGCGCTGGAGATCCTCTCCGGCTATGATCTCGAGCTTAAACGGGGCGGGATCCCGGAGAGGATGGTCCTCGACCGCCTGGTGCTCGATTTACTCCGCGGCGGCGGTCGCGTTGACCTTCCTGGAAAGCCTTGAAATTTTCCGGGAGGCTGTGTTCCTGTGGATGGTGCCTTTGGAGGCGGCTTTCTGGATAGCGGG
>JAFGWO010000151.1 GCA_016937135.1 Pseudomonadota bacterium | reverse complement strand
TGGCCCCCCTCATCTGTCCCGAATGCGGGGGCGATCTTGGTCCCGATCCGATGGCCTATGTGCGGTTTTGTCAATCATGCGGGCGGGGATGGGAGCCCTCCGGACAAAAACTCCGGGAAAGGGAATGTCACTGGGCCTGCGATTCAGGGGAAAAGCCGGATCCATCCCTTGTTTTCCTCCCTTTCTGGAGAAAGGAGTGCTCCGAAGGAGTCTCGCACATTCCCGCATTCCAGGTGCGTTCTCCCAGGCTCTGGTACAATCTGGCTGTCCGCTATTTCGATGCCGGATTCCCTTCGAATCCGATCCCGTACGAAAGCAGGCTCCGGATCCGCTGCCTCCCTGCGAGCCTTTCGCTGGACGGGGCCGACGAGATGGCCGAGGTGGTGTCCGCCACCAGGGCCAAGGCTGTTTTGAAAGGAAAAAGGTGCCGCAGGGCCATTGTCATGATACCCTTTATTCAGAAGGGGCCCGACCTGGTGGAGTCCCTGCACGGCCTTGCGGTCCCTGTTTCCGGTCTGGCCGCGGAGATTTAATGAAAAAGAATGCCTCCTGTCTTAGAGTAGTACTCTTTCTGGCGCTGGTCTGCGCCGGCCTCCCGGTCCTCGCCGGGGAGGCGCCTCTGCCCGGACCACTCGTTCTCAGAATGGCCGTGGACGGGCCGGTCAGCCCGGTGTCAGCGGATTACATTGAAAAGGGTCTTGAAAGCGCTATGGAAAGGGAGGCGTCTCTCCTTGTGATCCAGCTGGACACCCCCGGGGGGCTCATGACGTCCACCCGCCAGATCGTCAAGGCCCTTCTTGGCGCCAGGATCCCGGTATCGGTCTATGTGGCTCCGGCCGGGGCGAGGGCCGCGTCGGCCGGTGTTTTCCTGACCATGGCGTCCCACGTGGCAGCCATGGCTCCCGGCACCAATATCGGCGCCGCGCACCCGGTAAATATCGGGGGAGGGAACCCCTTCAGCCCGCGCAAGGAGGAAGAGGAAAAAAAGGGGGAAACGACCGAACCCGGAAAAGGGGATGAAGAGGAAAAGGAGGAATCTCCGGGAGCCAGCGGCACGGAGGGAAAGGAGTCTCCCGGAGAAGGCGGGAGCGAAAAGCGAAGCCTGGGCGACCAGACCATAATGGCCGAAAAAGTCATCAACGATACGGTGGCCTTTGCCCGCTCCATCGCGCAGGAACGGGGAAGGAACGCGGACTGGGCGGAGAGGGCGGTCCGGGAGAGCGTTTCCGTCACGGAGAGGGAGGCCCTCGAACTCTCCGTCATCGATATCATCGCGCGGACGACGGAAGACCTCATCGAACAGGCCCACGGCCGTACTGTCAAAATCTCAGGGGAGGATGTGGTCCTCGATGTTGCCGGTGCGCGGATCGAGGAGTTTCCCATGGGCTGGCGGCACCGGCTCCTCATGGCCGTGTCCGATCCGAATATTGCCTACATCCTCATGATGCTGGGGATTTACGGGCTCTTTTTCGAGCTTTCCAATCCGGGGGTCATCCTGCCTGGTGTCCTTGGCACAATTTTCCTGATCCTGGCCTTCTTTTCGTTCCAGGTTCTGCCAATCAATTACGCGGGCCTCCTCCTGATCCTCCTGGCCCTGGTCCTTTTCATCCTTGAGGTGAAGGTGGTGTCCTACGGGATGCTCTCCGTGGGAGGGGCCGTGTCGCTATTCCTGGGGAGCATCATGTTATTCGAATCCGTTGAACCATACTATCGTCTGTCCCTCAAGCTCGTCATCAGCATGACCGGTCTGACCGTCCTGTTTTTCGTCGTGGTCCTGGGATTTGCCGTTCGCGCCCAGCGCAGGAAGCCGACGACAGGGATGGAAGGCCTGATCGGGGAGTCGGGTGTCGTCACGGTTCCATTGACCCCCGAAGGAAAGGTCAGGGTGCATGGTGAGATATGGTCCGCTGCCGCGGACGGGACAATCCCTGAAGGAACCCGGGTCCTGGTGAGCGGACATGAGGGGATGATGCTTAAGGTGAAAAGAGAAGGGGAAGGCTAACGATCCACCTGCGGAAAGGTGAGGGGCGAGGGCGCCCCGGTCCTTACGCGTTTACGCCCATACTTATCCACGATCAATAACACAGGGGGTATCGCCATGTTTCCGATGAGCTATCTGGTGATCAGCGTCGTTATTCTGGTGGTCATGTTCCTTTCATCGGCCATCAAGATCCTGAGGGAATACGAGAGAGGTGTTGTCTTCTTTCTCGGCCGCCTGGTTGCCACGAGGGGTCCGGGACTTGTGATCATCATCCCGGTCCTCGAGAAGATGGTCCGCGTCAGCCTGAGGCTGGTGACCATGGACGTGCCGCCGCAGGACGTCATCACCAGGGACAACGTCTCGGTGAAGGTCAACGCGGTGGTTTATTTCAGGGTAATGGATTCCAGCAAGGCCATCGTCGAGGTGGAGGATTTCTTCTACGCCACGAGTCAGCTGGCCCAGACGACCCTCAGGAGCGTCCTCGGACAGGTGGAGCTTGACGATCTCCTCTCCGAAAGGGAAAAAATCAACCACCAGCTTCAGGAAATCCTCGATACGGCCACCGACCCCTGGGGTGTCAAGGTCACCCTGGTGGAGGTAAAGCACGTGGACCTTCCCCAGGAGATGCAGAGGGCCATGGCCAGGCAGGCCGAGGCCGAAAGGGAGCGAAGGGCCAAGGTCATCGCTGCCGAGGGGGAATATCAGGCATCTACCAAGCTGGCCCAGGCGGCCGAAATCCTCGCCGAGAAGCCGCAGGCAATCCAGCTGCGTTATCTTCAGACCCTCAGGGAGATCGCGACGGAAAACAATTCCACGACCCTCTTCCCCATCCCGATGGACCTTGTGGGCAGTTTCATGAGGGTTTTGGAAAAGGGTGGGAAGAAGGA
>JAFGWO010000150.1 GCA_016937135.1 Pseudomonadota bacterium | reverse complement strand
GTGATCCGTACGTCCTTCCCGACGGTCCGGCATCGCAACAGCCTGAATTCAGGCGACTCATCAAGACTCCGACCCCCCAGGGCGCCGATAGACGCCAGGCCATCGGCCCCCAGGAATTTCATGGCAAGGAAAAATTCGATCCTCCTGACGACGGATTGGGCCAGGAACCATGTGGAGGTCGCCGATCCGCCTTCCACGAGGAGGTGAAGAACCCCCAGCTCAAGAAGGGCGGGTCCCAGATCGTCCCAGGAAAACCTCCCCTCCCGGAGGGGAAGGGTCAGGAGCCGAACACCTTTATCCTCAAGGACCGCCCTTTTCCGTTCATCGGTCCCGGGGGCTGTGACAAGGACTGTTTTTCCTTCCGATGCAGAATGGACGATTCTGGCTTCAACGGGCGTTCTGATCTCCGGATCAAGGACGACCCTCAAAGGATTGGGAGATTTTCCCAGACCGCGGACGGTGAGCATGGGATCGTCGGACAGAACCGTACCGGACCCTACCAGAACGGCATCAGCCTGGGAACGAAGACGGTGGACTTCCCTCCGCGCCTGGTCTCCCGTGATCCATCGGGACCGCCCGGAGGCGTCCGCGATCCGCCCGTCAAGGGTCGAAGCGACCTTGAGGGTCACGTAGGGTTCCCTCCTGCGAATGAAATGGAAAAAGGCCCTGTTTAACTCTTGGGCCTCGGCCCTCCCCGTCCCGGTCGCCACATCCACCCCGCCTGCTTCCAGCCTCCGCATGCCCTTCCCGTTCACGATGGGGTTGGGATCCTGGCAGGCCACAACTACCCTGGAAATCCCTGCCTTGAGGATGGCCTCGGTGCAGGGGGGGGTCTGGCCGTAGTGGTCGCAGGGCTCCAAAGTGACGAACATGGTCGCCCCTTTTGCGCCGGAACCCGCTTCCCTGAGGGCTTCGACTTCAGCGTGGGGCCGGCCCGGTCCCCGATGCCAGCCTTCCCCTATGATCTTCCCATCCCGAACCACCACCGCACCGACCATGGGGTTGGGGTGGGTCGGGCCTGTCCCCCGCCCTGCCAGCCGCAAAGCCCTCTTCATGAAAATGAGATCAGCCTGCGCCTTCACGCCTTGCTCTCGCCGAGGAGAAAAGCCTGAATAAACTCATCAATATCCCCATCCAGAACGGCATCCACATTCCCTGTCTCGCAACCGGTGCGGTGATCCTTTACCAGCTGGTAGGGGTGTAGGACATAGCTTCTGATCTGGTTTCCCCAGGCGATTTCCTTTTTCTGCCCCTGGACTTTCGCCTGCTCTGCCTCCTGCTCCCTCTTCCTCAATTCATACAGGCGGGCTCTGAGGATCCGCATGGCCGTGGCCCGGTTCTTGTGCTGGGATCTTTCATTCTGGCAGGAAACGACGATCCCGGTGGGGATGTGCGTGATCCGGACCGCAGAGTCGGTCACGTTCACGTGTTGCCCGCCGGCTCCGCTGGATCGGAAAGTGTCCACCCTCAGATCCTTATCGTCGATCAGGACCTCCACCTCCTCTTCCGCCTCGGGGAAGGCGAAAACGGAGGAAAAAGAGGTGTGCCTCCGGCTGTTCGCATCATAAGGGGAAATCCTGACCAGCCTGTGGACCCCGGTCTCGGCCTTGAGGTAACCGTAGGCATAGGGCCCTTCCACCGCGAAGGTCGCGCCCTTGATACCGGCCTCCTCACCGTACTGGAAGTCGAGGATCTCCAGTCCGTAGCCCTTTCTTTCCGCCCAGCGGGTGTACATCCTGAACAGCATCTGGGCCCAATCCTGGGATTCGGTCCCCCCGGCCCCCGGGTTGATGGAGACGATGGCGTTGCGCTGGTCGGCTTCATCAGCGAGGAAGGTGCGGATCTCGAGATCATAGAGGGATTTTTCAATCCGCCTAAGAGCGGGAATGGACTCTTTAAGGAGATCCGCCCCCTCTTCCTCGTCCTCCTCGATCAGTTCCGAGGCAGCCTCAAGGTCCTGCAGGGCTTTCCGGATCTTCTGGAAATCCCCGATAGAATCCCTCAGCAGGCTGATCTTGCGGGTGACTTCCTTTGCCTCGGCCGGATGGTTCCAGAACTCGGGGGAAGAGGCCCTCCTTTCCAGTTCCTGCAGGTCAACAGCTTTTTTCTCGAGGTCAAAGATGCCTCCCCAGGGATTCCAGTTTTTCAAGAGCCCCTGTCAGGGAAATTCGGAAGGTTTCGATCTGTTCCATTTTATGGGCCTCCGTTAAAAGTTGATGACCATGGAAAAAGTCATCAACGCGCCCCGCGCGGGGCGCCCGGATCGAGGACCATCGTCTCAAGTCCTTGATCCGCGAGGAAAGGGAAAACCACGCTTTTCACTTTCCGTTGCGCAAAAAGTCCCGGATCGGACTTTTTGCGATCCTGCCAAAGACGCGGATAGAAACATTTACTGTTATCACAGCCAGGGCCACAAAGACAATCCAGTCCCCGAATCGGGTGTAAAGACTGGGCCCCCCTGTTTCAACATCCGCGACGATAAGCCCCCGGGTGTCGAGGGGAATCCTTTCCAGGACCCTTCCTTTCCTGTCCACAATCGCAGAGATCCCGGTGTTTGCGGCCCGCAGGAGAGGAACCCCGTTTTCAGCGGATCGGACAGAGGCCAGGGCCAGATGCTGATAGGGTCCCCATGTCTTTCCGAACCAGCCGTCATTGGTTATGTTTACAAGGATTCCCGAGCCATCCCGGACTTCCCTCCTGGCCAGGGACGGGAAGGCTGCCTCGAAACAGATGAGGGCACCGGAAGGGACGGGCCGGGTGCTCATAGGTCCCTTCCATGTCCCCCTCGCAAAATCCCCTTCCCCTGGAACCAGCCTGTCCACGAAACCGAGGAAGCGGCGAAAAGGCACGTATTCCCCGAAAGGCACCAGAACGATCTTGTCGTAATGCTCGGTTGTTCCATCCGGCCCCAAATGATAGGCACGGTTATAGATGAAGACCTCTTCGCCGATAAACTCGAAAGCCGGGCTTCCGAAAATCAGGTGGATGCCGTGCCGGGCTACATACCGGCTGATCGAAGCAGCGATGGCCGGTTCGCTTTCAAAAACAAAGGGAAGGGCCGTTTCGGGCCAGACGATCAGTCGAGCCCCCTGATCGACGGCCATTTCCGTAAGTTTCATATGGACCCGGATAGCCTCATCCACCATGGGTTCCGCCCATTTGACATCCTGCTCGATGTTTCCCTGGACGACGCCTGCCCGGATGGTTTCCCCCGATCCCTTTCCGGTGACGGCAGCGCCGGCTGCGGTGAGAACCGCCAGGACGGCAAGGACCGCCGCGAGAGCCCCAGCCGCCCCTCTTTCCCTTCGGAAAAGTTTCCAGACAAGGACATTGGAAAGAACAATAAAGAAGGATACCCCGTAGACTCCCATGACCGGGAACAGGGGCCTCAGGAAGGAAATTTTCCAGAGGGACGCCCCCAGCGGAACCCATGGAAAGGGGGCCGGAACCCACGCGCGGACAAGTTCGAGCAAAACCCAGAGGGAGGGGAGAAAGAAAAGGCCCCACGTGCTTGTTTGACGCAGGAAAGGGACCGAAAAAACGGCAAAAAGACCTGGATAGAGGGCATGGACCCCGGCCAGAAGAGCAATGACGGCCTGGTCTAGAGGGAAAGGCACATCCCCGAAACGGGAGATGGAATGGGAGACCCAGCTGTAGCTCACAAAGAACCAGACCCAGGCCGCCGACCACCCCGCCAGAAAAGCCCGGACCCCTTGCAGACGGGAAACAACCCAGAGAAGCGGAACCAGGGAAATAAACGACAAAAAACCCAGGTCGGGCCGGGGGAAGGAGAGGACCAAAAGCAGGGACGTGGCAAGGATGCCCGTGATCACAGGGGCAATCATGCTGACAACAGGGCCCGAACCGGGCCCTACTCCTCTTCCTCCCCGGTCTGGACCCGGATGGTCAAAACCCTCCGCGCATCCCCCTCTTCCACCGTAAAGACAAGGGGACCATACCTGCCCCTCTCTCCCTTCAGGGGGACGTGTCCCAGAAGGTGGCTGAAAAAACCCCCCAGCGTGTCATATTCTCCCCGCGGCAGCTCAATGCCAAGTTCATCCTCCACATCCTCAATGTGGGAACGGGCGTCGAATACGATGCTCCCGTCCTCCATGGGCGTCATGGCGGGGCGTTCGGTCGGGTCATATTCGTCCTGTATCTCCCCGACGATCTCCTCCAGAATGTCCTCGATGGTCACGATGCCCGAGGTGCCGCCGTATTCATCCACCGCCACCGCCATGTGAACCTGCCGCGTCTTGAATTCCTTGAGGAGATCCGCGAGGGTTTTGGTTTCGGGGATGAAATAGGCTTTCCTGCAAAGCCTTTCCAGGTTGATCTCTTCCGGATTCTCCCCCCACAGCCTTAAAAGGTCCTTGGCGTAGAGGATTCCCACGATATGGTCCAGATCTCCTTTAAAAACCGGAATCCGGCTGTGGCCTGCGGCGATGATCGTCTCGAGAACATCCGAAAGAAGGGTTTCGTGTTCCAGGGCCACCACTTCCGTCCTCGGGACAAGGATTTCCCGGACCTTTGTATCGTTGAGGTCCAGGACGGCGTCGATCATGTCGTGCTCCTCGCGGTTGATGACCCCTTCCTGCTCCCCTTCCGCGATCAGGCTCTGGATCTCCTCCTCCGTGACATTGGCCCGGAACAGACGACGGAGGAAAGCCCTCCCTTTTTCAAGGATCGACCCTTTCATGTCATCTCCAGCCTTTTCTTCACTCGCCGGCCTCCTCCCGAATTCCGAGAAGCCTGTCCTCCATCCTCCTCATCCTTTCAGCCTCCTCCCCGCTGCAGCCAACGTGTTCAAAACCGAAAAGATGGAGCACCCCGTGAACCAGGAGCCTCGCCAGTTCCTCGGACGTCCCGTGTCCGAGTTCCCCGGCCTGTCTTTCCGCCTGCTCCCACGAGATGACAACATCCCCAAGGAGATCATTTTCCATAAGCGGCCTCTCCCCTTCCACCTGGGAAAAGGACAATACATCCGTGACCCTGTCAATCCCGCGGTATTCCCTGTTTAAAGCCTGAATCTGGGCGTCATCCGTGATGACGACGCTCAATTCGGCATCAGGTTTTCCCAGTTCCTTCAGTATCTTTCCCGCCAAAGCCTTCAGTTGATTCCGGCAGGATCGGGCCTTCGGGTTCCTGATCAGGAGCTGCACCATTTTTTACCCTCTTTTCTTTTGAATCGTCGCTGACTCCCCCATGGCTTTCCGGATAATCGATCCGATGGTGAAGGATCCCCGTGATGGTCCTGGTAAAGCTTTTGGCGATCTGGTGAAGATCCCTCAGGGTGAGGTTGGACTCATCGAGCTGGCCGTCAATGAAGATATCGTTGATCACCTTCTGGACCACCCCCCGGATTCGGGATGGGGTGGGAGAGGAAAGGACCTTCGAGGCCGCCTCAACGGCATCCGCCAGCATGACGAGGGCCGCCTCCCGACTTTGCGGCTTGGGGCCAGGATACCGGAAGTCCTTGGCATCGACCGTCTGGACGGAGGGGTCTTCCTGTTCCTTGGCCTTGTTGTAAAAATAGGAAATGAGCCTTGTGCCGTGGTGCTGCTTGATGATATCGATGATCCTTCGGGGGAGACGGTATTCCCGGCCGATCTCCACGCCATCCTTGACGTGGGAAGACAGGATCAGGGCACTCATGTTGGGACTGAGATTGGTATGCCGGTTGTCCCGGTCCTCCTGGTTCTCAACGAAATACTCTGGTTTGCTTATCTTCCCGATGTCGTGGTAGACCGCCGCGACCCTGGCAAGGAGGGGGTTGGCGCCGATCTCCTCCGCCGCGGCCTCGGCCAAAGACCCAACCATGACGCTGTGGTGATAACTTCCCGGGGCCCTGAGAATCATCTCCTTCAGGGCGGGCTGGTT
>JAFGWO010000149.1 GCA_016937135.1 Pseudomonadota bacterium | reverse complement strand
TCCTGGAGGCGGACAGCTGCATGAAGCCCGGGACATCCTTGTGGACCTGGTGGGCGCGGCCTCGGCGCTCCAGTTCCTGGGGCTTGACCTGGACCGGGTGAGATGCGTCGGGCCGGTCCGGGTGGGGGCGGGGTCCGTGGATTCCGGGTCCCACGGGCGGCTTCCGGTGCCGGCCCCTGCAACGGACGCGATCCTTCAAACCTACCACATCCCCTGGGAACCCGGTCCCGTGCGCTCTGAATTGCTGACACCCACAGGCACGGCCATTCTGGCCGCCCTGTCACCCTCCTTTCAATCCGGACAGGGCACCCTGCCCCGAAACGCAAAGATGGGGGTTGGCATGGGGACGCGCGTTTTTCAGCCACCCCATGAAAATGTTCTGAGATTGTTCAGCCTCCGGGATTTCGGGGAGGAGTAGAAAGGGCAAAGGGATCATGACACCACGCCCTACCCGTTATCGCGCCCTTTGCCCTTTGATATTATCTTCCCAATCCCGCTCAGCGCAGCCCCGTGGAACCTCAACGTATCTTCGATGAGCATGTAAAGACAGGGCACCAGCACGAGGGGTATGACAGTTGCGAAGAGGATCCCGTAGCCGAGGGAAATGGCCATGGGGACCATGAAGCGGGCCTGGAGAGCCCGTTCGAACATCATGGGGGCCAGCCCCCCGAAGGTGGTGGCAGTAGTCAGGAGGATCGGCCGGAAGCGCTGCCTGGCGGCGTCGAGGACCGCGTCGTGGATGGACATGCCCCATTCCCGCCTGCGCCTGTTGGCGAAATCGATGAGGATAAGGGAATCGTTGACCACAACCCCGGAAAGGGCCACGATCCCGAAAAGGGAGACCACGCTCAGGCTGTACCCCATGATCATGTGCCCGAGGATGGCGCCGATGATCCCGAAGGGGATACTGGACATGACGATGAGGGGCTGGATGTAGCTCTTAAAGGGGATGGCGAGCATGGTGAAGATGATGATCATGGCAAGGATGAATCCGATCCTCAGGCTCGCCAGGCTCTCCCTCTGCTCGGCGGCCCTGCCCTCGAAACTGTACTGGAGCCCGGGGTAGCGGCCAGCGAGTCTCGGAAGCTCTTCGGCCCTCAGCGCGTTCTCGATCTCCCCTGCCCGGTTGCGGTTGTCCATGTCAGCCGTTACCTGGACGACCCGGCGCCCGTCCCGCCTGTTGATGGTCGTGAAGGCCCGTCCGCGTTTGATCTCGACCACATCACGCAGGGGAACGAAGACCCCGGACGGGGTGCGGATCATCATTTCCTGGACATTGAATTCGGAGACCCTCTCCTCATCCGGGAGGCGTACCGTCACCGTGACCTCGTTGCGTCCCCTCTGCTGCCGCAAAACCCGGGCTCCGTAAAAGGCGCTGCGGATCTGCCTCGCCACGCTCTGGGCGGTCAGACCCAGGGCTTCAGCCTCCGGTTTGATCGTGAAATCCAGCTGTTCCTTGCCGGGCCTGAAGCCGTCGTCGATATCCTTTAACAGGGCATAGCCGGAAAGCTCCCCTGCCAGTTCCGAACTGGCCTGTTCCAGAACGGGAATGCTCCGATGGGAAAGTTCCACGGTGATGGCGCTGCCGAACCCGGGCCCCCCGAAATCCGACGCGAAATTGAGGGTCTTGACCCCCATGACGGGCCCCACCGCCTCTCTCCACCTCCGAGTAAACTCGGCCGTGCTCATGATGCTGTCGCGCACCTCTGGATCGGCAAGATAGACCATTATGAAACCGTTATGGGATCCTCCCCGCCCCACCCTGGTATAGATCCCCATCACCAGTTCAGGGCGGCCGGAATCCTCGAGAACCTTCACGGCGCCCTTGTAGAGCTTTTCCATGACCTCTTCGGTCTTCTCGATGGGGGACCCGAAGGGGAGTTCCACGGAGGCGCGGGAAAAATCCGATTCGATCCTCGGAAACTGGGAAAAACCCATCCTCCCGCTGGCCGCGTAAAAGAGGAAAAAGATCAGGAGGGCCAGGGCGCTGGCCACCACGAAATAGCGCCTCGAGAGCGCCCAGTCCAGAAAGGGGGTGAACCGGTCGCGAACCCAATGGGTGAACCCCCCGGAGAAGGCCTGCTGTCTTTCGTGGATCCAGGCCCTGCCGCGTCCCCTCTTCGGCGGAACGTGATGCCCCAGATGGGAGGGGAGGACGAAGAGGGATTCGGCCAGAGAGATCAGGAAAGCCGTACACACCACGAGGGGGATCATTTTGAACATCTTTCCCGTCGGACCGGGTACGAAAAAAAGAGGCATGAAGGCGGCGATGTTGGTCAGGATGCTGAAGGTGACGGGGGTGGCGATCTCCCGCGCCCCGATGACGGCGGCGTCCAGGAGGGTCTCCCCCTCCTGGTAGTGGTGGTAGATGTTTTCGCCGACGATCACCGCGTCGTCTACGATGATGCCGACCGCGATGAGAAAGGCAAAGAGGGTCATCATGTTGATGGAGATCCCGAGGATCGGAAAGAAGAGCAGGGCGCCGAGGAAGGAAATGGGGATCCCCATCATGACCCAGAGGGCCAGGCGAAGCTCAAGGAAAATGCCCAGGATGATCAGAACCAGCACGATGCCCATGGCCCCGTTGGTCAGAAGGAGGTTGGCCCGCTGGCGGTACATTTCGGAACGGTCCCTCAGAACCTCGATCCGGATCCCTTCCGGGAGGTCTTCGTTGAGGACCGCGATCTGCCGGCGGACGGCATCGGCCACCTGGATCGGCGTCTGCTTCCCGATGCGGTAGACATCAAGAAAAACAGTGGGCAGGTTGTTGAAGGTGGCGTAGCTGTCGGTCTCCTCATAGGAGTCGTCGATGACGGCGATCTCCTCCAGGAGGACCTGTGTCCCGTCCGGGGCGGTGATCACCGGAATGCGGCCGAACTGGCGGCCGAAGTCCCGCCGCTCCTTGACCCTTATGAGGATCTCCCCCGTGGAGGTCTTGATGCCTCCCCCCGGCAGGTCTACAGCCGCGGTTTTCAAACGGGCCGCTATCTCTTCCAGGGTCAGGTTGTAACGGCGGAGGTTCTCCTGGCTGACTTCGATGGAAATCTCCAGGGGGCGGACCCCTTCCAGCTCCACCACCGTGATTTCGGGGTCCGTCAGAAGCTGATCCCTGACCTGTTCTCCCAGTTCGTGGAGGGTGGATTCCGTGGTCTGCCCGTACATGACCAGATCCACGACGTTTCGCCGGTGGGAAAGGACCGACACCTCCGGCTCTTCGGCGTCCTCGGGGAAGGTGCCGATAAGATCGATTTCACTCTTGATATCGTCGGCCAGCTTCAGGAGATCCTGGCCTTCAAGGAGGGTCACCTCAACGGTCCCGCCCCCCTCACCCGCCGTCGAGCTGACCTCGTCGACCCCGTCGAGACCCCGGACCGCCTCCTCTATGGCAAGGATCATGCCCTGTTCTATCTCCTCCGGGCTGGACCCCGGGTAGGAAACGTTGACCCGGACGATATCCAGTTCCATGTCCGGGAAAACCTCCTGGGTGATCCAGTTAAAGGAC
>JAFGWO010000148.1 GCA_016937135.1 Pseudomonadota bacterium | reverse complement strand
TCGAGATCCGGTCCGACAGGGAGGCCGCCGTCCAGGCGGTCGTCTCCATCCTTGAAGTGCTCCGGAGACAAGGGGCCGCCCAGGTTTCCCTGGGGACCACGAGCGTGGGGGAGGTTCAATCCCCCTGAGGGGCTTCCGGATTCCCGGGCAGAAGGGGAAGGAGAGAGTCCCATACGGCTTCGATGGGGATGGAGGGGTCCTTCACGGAAGCGGGGACCACCCTTTGGGGGGGAACCTGCAGGGTCCTGGCAATGGCCGCGACCGCTTCGAGGCGTCTGGCGCGGGACAGCTTGTCGGCCTTGGTCGCCACCACAATGAAAGGGATCCCTCTTTCTGAAAGGATGGTCCCAACGGTCAGGTCATCCCTGGTGGGGGGGTGGCGGATATCGATGAGGCGCAGGGCCAGGGCCGGTCCGGAAGGGGAATCCAGGTAAGCCTCGACAAGGGATTTCCATTTCCCGGCCTCGGACTTCGGGGCCTTTGAAAACCCGTAGCCGGGCAGATCCACCAGAAGGAGTTCCTCATTCACCCTGTAGAAAAAGATTCCCCGCGTTTTTCCGGGGGTGGAGCTGACCCGGACCAGCTTGCGGCGTCCCATCATGGCCCCCAGGAGGGAGGATTTCCCCACGTTGGATCTGCCGAAGACCGCGATCTGCGGCAGGTCGAAAGAGGGAATCTGGGCAACGGTAAAAGCCTGGTCCGCCAGGTCGGCGCTGATGATCTTCATGGGGATGCACTACCATGGGCCCTTGCCTCAGTCAACCGGTCGACCTTCGGGGGTCATCCCTGAGGGTCCTTTTATTCCGATAAAATTCGCCTTCCCGCCAAGTTCATGCTAACTTTTATGGAAAACGGATTGCCGTATCCCCTTTCAGATGTCCCGATTACGAGCATGTGCCTTCCCGTCGAGGCTCCGCCCGGGACGAAGGGCGAGAGGAGTCGGAATGGACAAAGATCGCGCGGCCTTGGACCTTGATCGGATCAAGGGGCCCGTGAAGGAGGAATTTGATTCTCTGGGGGTTTATTTCAAATCCTTCCTCCAGACGGATATTCCGATCATCGATCGGGTTTTCGAACACCTCATCGAAGGGGGAGGAAAACGGTTTCGACCCCTTCTGGTTCTCCTTGTTTCCGCCTGCTCTGCCGCCAGGAATCCCGAGCACACCTTCCGCCTGGCCGTCGCCGTTGAATTTCTCCACACGGCCACCCTGCTTCATGACGATGTGGTGGATCAATCCGACCTTCGGCGGGGGAACCGGGTCGCCTACCGGATCTGGGGCGCCGAACCGAGCGTCCTGGCGGGGGATTATCTTTACAGCCGGGCTTTCAATCTCCTCGTGGAGATCAGGGATCCCGCCGTTCTCGAAACCATTTCCGGCGCTACCACCAGGATGGCCAGAGGCGAGATGCTTCAGCTTCTCAGGTCCTACAGCCCCGCTACGACCAGGGAGGAATACCTGGAGGTGATCCGCGGGAAGACATCCAGCCTTATCTCCGCCACGTGCGAGGCGGCGGCCCGTCTTGCCGGTTTTGATGGAGCCGGGATCAAAAGTCTCCGGGAATACGGGCACAACCTGGGGATGAGCTTTCAGATCGTGGATGATGTCCTTGATTATGCGGGGGAAAAAGGGGTCTTCGGAAAGGCAACGGGCAAGGATTTTCTGGAAGGAAAAGTCACCTTGCCCCTTATCCTCCTCATGGAAAGACTGGGGGCGCCGGAAAAAAGCCGGATCCTCGAGATTTTCAAGGCCGATTCCCCTTCGGAAGAGGATTTTCAGGCTATCCTTGAGATGATGGAAGGAAACGATGCCCTGGAGGGGACCATGGAAGTGGCCGGCAGCTACCGGGATGCTGCTATCGAGGCCCTTCGGGCAATCCCCCCGGGTCCTTGCCGGGAGAGCCTTGAGTCCCTGGCGGACTACGTCCTGGAGCGGAACCAATGACACAAAGCCCGTCCCCTCATCCCCTTGTCTCCCTGGCGAGGCTTTCTATCGAAAGATGCCTCGGGGAGACTTCTGAGCCCCTGCCCCTGGAAATCCCGGGTTTTGACTATCCCGCCGGGACCTTTGTCAGCATCAAGAAAAAAGGGCAGTTAAGGGGCTGCATCGGCACCATTGAGCCCCTTTGCTCCTCTGTGGTCGAGGAAGTGGCCCGCAACGCCGTCTCTGCCGCGACAAGGGACCCCAGGTTCCCACCCCTCACCCGCGAGGAACTCAGGGATATCACCATCTCCGTTGATGTCCTGACCTCTCCGGAGCCTGTTTCGGGCCTGCACGAACTGGATCCGGTAAAATACGGGGTAATAGTCCAGAGGGGGGTCCAAAGAGGGCTGCTCCTTCCCGATCTTCCCGGCGTTGATACGGTGGAGAAACAGGTCGCCATCGCCATGGAAAAAGCGGGGCTGGCTTTCGGGGAGCCGGTAGAACTGTTCCGGTTCGAGGTCAGGCGGTATCATTAAAATCACTCCCGGGTTCTTATTTCTGTGGCCGGGAGGGCCTGTCGGCTGTTTCCCGCGGGCAAACAAGGAGAGTGGAGGCGATCATGGCCGGGCAAATAAAGTGGAAGCTGCTGATCGTGACCGCGGATGAATCGGAGGCGGTTCTCATGAAAGCCCGCCTGGAGGGCGAGGGGATACGCTGCCGTCTCCAGGTGAAAAAGGAATTCGCCGGCGCCTCCCCTGGGGGAAAGTCGGGGGAAGTGGAGGTCTACGTCCCCCTTGAGGAATTCGAGGCGAGCCAGCAGATTGTGGAGTCCGGGGAGATCGAGGAGGAAAACGGTTTTTAAAGGCGGCGCTAGGCGGTTGTCTTAAACCCCGAGATCGTCACGGTGACCTTCTTGATCGTTGACGGCGGATCCTCCAGGACAATGAGAAAGGGCACCGTCTGTCCCGGGCCGACGTTGGAGTTCGCAAGCCCCTGTCCCAATTCGTTTTGAAGATCCTCCCGGATTTTCCCCATGTCCCCGGATGTGAGCTCTTCTTCCGTGAAGACGTTCCCGCAGAAGGAGGCGGATCGTGCCACGATGTCGTCGCCCTGGTTCCGGAACTGGGCCTCTACCCGGATCATTCCCACGCCTGAAGAGCTGCCGTTATGGACCTCGCCTGTGACGGCGTAGATCATTTTTCCATCCCGGCGGGCAAGGGACCGCACCTGGACTTTGGCGGGGTTCAGGATTTCCTCCTGGATCGCTGCCGGCGGGTTTATGACCTCCATCAACCGGGGCCAGGCCAGATATCCTCCCGCTCCGAGAAGGGCAAGGACAAGAAGGAAGGCCAGCCATTTTCCGCCTCCCCCTTTTTGGGGGATCTCCGTTTGGCGTATGGCCCGGGAGGCAAGGGGGGAGGACCCCTCGTCCCCCACGCCGGGGATGGGTGCGTTCAGGTCCTCATCATGGCTCAGGTGTTCTGGAAGAGGGTCAGGTTCTTCACCGGTATCTATTTTTTTCCAGTCCCCCGCCTCCGCTCGGGAATCCAGGGAGATATTTCCCCAGTCCTCAATGGCAGCGCCGCCGCCGGGAATGCCGGCCGAAGATTCCGGTTCCTCCGTAGAGTCCCCTCCGAGGGGCCGGGAAAAGCCATCCCTCAAGGTGCTTTCAAGAAAAAAATCATCCTCATCGGGAATACCCGTTTGGGTGTCCTTCGGCAGGCCGGACAGGCCCCGGTCCTTTTCGTGGGCGGGTCGGTCGGAACCCTGCTCACCTGAGTCCTCCGCCCCGTTTCCGGGGGGAAGATCCTCATCATCAGCTTCCGGCGCCGGGGGTTCGGCCGTTGAATGATCGTCGGCAAGAGGGGAGAGGCACCGATCCTCACCGGGCGGCGGCGAGACAGGCAGGGGTTTTTCTTCCGGTTCCCCGAAAAGATCGGATTGATCCGTTCCGACCGGTCCCGAGGGTTTTGCGGGGCTTTCTTCTTGTTGGCCCTTGTCCGATAGTTCCTGCGGGGGCTGCGGCGGGGGCGCGGCAGG
>JAFGWO010000147.1 GCA_016937135.1 Pseudomonadota bacterium | reverse complement strand
TGGAAGGGAAAATATTGAGAAAGACCATCCCCCTGGGCATTCTGGCCTGTCTCCTCCTGGGGGTTGTGATGGTTTTCAGATAAAGAGTATCCTTCACGTAAAAACATTCCGGATTGAAAATTCAACGAGGTCCGGGAATTTTCCCCTCCAAAGTGGTATGATCAATTTAAGGCCGAACCCCTTCAGCCTGGAAGGCAGGCTCATGGTTTTGTCTCAAAACAGACCGGCCCCTGGCGCTTCGGAAAAACAGCCCAGGAAAAAAAGCCGTCTGGTGGCTCCCATCCCCTGGCTGGCCGCATTCCTGAGCATCCTGATGCCAGGCCTCGGCCATGTCTACAGCCACCGATGGTTCCGGGGGGTTTTGTTTTTCCTTTTCTCGACGGGGTTTACGGTCCTGGGCCTCGTTTCAGCCTGGGCCGGTTTCGCCGGTATGACATTCCTTTCGACAGCGGGTACTTTTTTCTATCTTTTCGGGATCGTCGATGCCTACAGGTGCTCGAAGAAGACCCGGGGCGAGATCTCCATCCTGCCCACCGACAAATGGTCCATCGCCCTTTTTTCCATAGCCATGGTGGTGTTCCTCGGGTCCTTCGCCCTGGTGGTGGCGGGGACCCTTGCGGTAAAATACATCGGCCAGCCCGTGGGCGTGGAAACCAGATCCATGGTCCCCACAATAAAACCGGGAGAAAAGGTCCTCGCGAACAGGCAGATAAGCCATGCCTATTGTTTCCGAAGGGGGGACCTCGTTGCCGTATTAATACCGGGATACAAAAGGGTCGAGGAGATCAGGAGGGTCATCGGCCTGCCCGGCGAGAAGGTTGCCATGATGGCGGGCCTTGTGCAGGTGGATGGGCGCACCCTCGAGGAGGGGTACGCCGGTTATCAAAACCGTCCCTTCACTTATGGACCCTCTGACCGCGCCGTGTATTTCCCCGAGGTTATAGTGCCCGACGGCAGCCTCTTTCTCTTGTCGGATCTGCGCGACGCGGGAGAGGACAGCAGGGAATGGGGGCCGCTGGAGGAATCCCGCATCCTCGGAAGGGTGGATTTTCTTTTTTATCCCCTCGAGAGGCGCAGACAATTCGCGGACTCTTATCTCGCCGCGATGACGCGAAGGGTCATCGGGTTTCTTCCCGGAATCAAGGATCAGGATGAAGGCCGGTGCCTCAGGGAATGGAACCTTAAGGAAGATGGCCGATAAGAGACCCATCACCTGGGCGGATTTCGATGCTGTCCGGATCCATGTGGGCACGGTCCTTTCCGCCGAACCCTTTCCGGAGGCATTAAAACCCGCTTTCAAGCTTGTTATAGACTTCGGTGAATTGGGCATCAGAAAGTCCAGCGCCCAGATCACCATAAGGTATGATCCCACGGATCTCGTCGGCCGCCAGGTCCTGGCGGTGGTGAATTTCCCGCCAAGGAGGATTGCGGGATTCAAATCCGAGGTCCTGGTTCTGGGAGCCGTTCCGGAGGAGGGGGGTGTGGTCCTTGTGGGCCCCGACGCCAGAGTGCCGGACGGAACAAGGATTCTCTGAACAAAGTTGGTTTTGCCCTTTCAGGGGAGCAAAGGGTATTCCCCATTCCCTCAAGGACAGTCTGATAATTGGGACGGCATCCTGGTCACTGGTTTCTGGCGACCCGGAATTCCGATGAGAACCTCGCAACGGTTTTTCCTTCCTCGTCGACAATCTGCACCCGCCCAAGAAAGGTTCTTTCCCTCCCTTTGGCCGGATCGGCCTCCGCGCGGGCGGTGATGATCCCCCTCGTAACGGGGGCGAGAAACCTCATCTGAAGCCGGACGGTGGCGAAGTGGGTGTCTGGGGCAAGAAGGGTTTTGATGGCAATGGCGGCGGCTGTGTCCGCGAGGCTCGTTATGGCGCCTCCGTGCATGAGGCCCATCCCCTGGGCCAGTTTGACGGTAAAAGGCATTGTAAGGATCGCCTGTCCATTTGAGGCAGACCGGATCTTAATCCCCAGGGTCCGTTCGAAGGGAGCCAGGTCCACCCAATCCTTGAGGGAGAAGGGCAGGGGGGCGTCGGGGTCCATCATCTTTTCCCAGGCGCGGTCATGCATCGGGGAGCCTCCTCAAACTGTTTTTCCCAACCGTTCGTCTCAATCGCTGGTCGTTCTGCTATTCTATATTTTATTAGCCCCTGATTCAGGGAGGTTTTTTTAACCTGGCGGGAAGGATTTTTCCCGCGATCCGGAGAAGGAGGATTCCCGATGCCGCTGTACATTATGCTCAGCAATCTCACAAGCGAGGGCCTGGAGACCATTAAGAAGAAGCCGGAACGTATCCTGGAAGTGGAGCAGGAACTCAGGGAGATGGGTGTCGTCATCAAGGGACAGTGGGCCGTCCTGGGCGAATACGATTTCGTCAACCTGGTAGAGGCGCCCGACAACGAGACCGTGGCGCGGGCTTCGGTGGAGGTAGGGTCCAGGGGATCGGTCAGCCTGGTGACAATGCCGGCCATCCCGGTCAGGGATTTCATCGAAAGCATGAAACAGGGGTGAAGACGGAAGGGCGATAACAGATGGATGTCCCCCCCGGGAGGCCCGGGGGTCCGGGCAGGGTCAAGGGCGATGTCCGGCGAGGGGTAAAGCCCATTTACCCGTGGGATTCATCCCTTTGCCGCGGGCTCGATGAACCAGAGGCGATAAAGGACCGATCCGGCGAAAAAGTCGGCCCAGAGGACCAGTATTTCAGGGGTCATGGAATGGAGAAGATACCGGAAAAGGGAGGC
>JAFGWO010000017.1 GCA_016937135.1 Pseudomonadota bacterium | reverse complement strand
TAATCTTCCGGAGGATTCGGGAAGGTTGTCGAAGTTCGGGATTTATCTTCGGGGCCCTTCCTCAAGATTTGTTTTTTCTCTGAACTCTGGACCCTGAACTCTGGACTTTGACCTCTCAACCCTGAACCCTGAACTCTGGATCCCGAACTCTGGACTCTGGTCCCTGGACTCTGGACTTTTTTCCGCCTCCGGCGGAAAAAGATCACCCTCAGGAAAATCCGCTTGAGGGCATGCAGCCTCCACCAGAGGTCTGGGAGCCCGAGGAGCTGAAGAGGGAAAGGAGTTTTTCAGGCTTCGGGGCGCCGCAGACCGGGCAGCACAGGGTTGAGCCGTCTTCCCGGGAAGAGGTTATCGTTTCGAACTGGTGTCCGCACTTCACGCATTTGAACTCAAAAATTGGCATTTAAAATCTCCATCGCGTCTTGCGTTATTTGATTCCCTGAAGGTAATTGTAGGCGTACCACGCCGCTGTGGCCCCATCCCCGACGGCGCTGGCCACCTGCCTGATGGACCACGATCTCACATCCCCGGCAGCGAAAAGCCCCGGCACGGAGGTTGCCATCTTCGCATCGGTGACAATGGAACCCCTCTCGTCCATCTCCACCACCCCCTTGGCGAACTCCACCTGGGGCGTGATCCCGATGTAAATGAAAAGGCCGTCTGTGGAAAAAGATGACGTTTCCCCGGTTTCAGCGTTTTTCAGAATCAGCTCTTTAAGGGCCTCGTCCCCCTTGATCTCGCTGACCATCGTATTCCACCGGATGCTGATCTTTTCGTTGGCCAGGGCCTCCTCCTGGAGAATAGGCGTGGCCTGGAGGTGATCCATCCAGTGGACGATCTCCACGTGCTCGGCAAAACGGGTGAGGAAAAGGGCCTCTTCCACCGCCGCGTCGCCCCCCCCGACCACCGCCACCTTCTGGCCTTTGTAAAGGGCCCCGTCGCAGGTGGCGCAGTAGGAAACACCCCTCCCCGTGAACTGTTCCTCTCCCGGGACATGGAGCTTGTTGGGGATGGACCCCGTGGCGATGACGGCCGTTTTGGTACGTATGGATCCTTCGCTCGTCCCGAGGGTCAGATGGCCTTTCTCGGGGGTTATGCTTTCAACCCCGAGGAACTCAATTTTGAGGCCGAATTTCTCCGCCTGGCGATGCATAAGGTCGGCAAGATCGAAGCCCCCGACCGCATCGGGAAAGCCCGGGTAGTTTTCAATGTGGGAGGTAAGGAGAACCTGGCCCCCGTAAGTCCCTTTTTCCAGGAGGATGGCATCCAGACGGGCCCGGGAGGCGTAAATCCCGGCGCTCAGCCCGGCAGGCCCTCCGCCGATAATCACCATATCCTTGATCTGGTCATTCATCTTTCAAGTCTCCCTGTGGAATTGCATAGTCGATGGCTGTGTAAAAGGCATCAACGCGCCCGGGTAGGGGCGTTCGAATCCAGGACCGGCAAGGTGAGTCATGGATTCGTGAGGAAAGGGAAAACGACGTTTTTTTGATCTCCCCCGGAGATCAGCAGCTTCCTCACCCTCCGCCCCCGCCCCTGAAGAGGACGTAAAGCACGACGAAAATGGCGATTATGAGAATCTCCGAGCCGGTCATTTGAAAAGCCTCCGATGCTCCTTGTAAATGCACCGGTTGGCGATCACTTTGAGCCCCGCCTCGCATGCGATCCTTTCCCCTTCCGGGTTTCCGACCCCTTCCTGGAGCCAGAGGACGCCGGTCCGGATCTCAACAGCCTCCCTGGCGATGGCCGGAACAGCTTCCGGTTTGCGAAAAACATCCACAATGTCTATATGAAAAGGAATGTCTTTCAGGGAGCTGTATACCGTTTCTCCCAGGATCCGGTTCCCATCGGGCCGTACCGGCACGATGCGGTACCCGGCCTTTTGAAGATAGGCGGCCACGCGATGACTCTCGCGATCCGGACTCGGAGACAGCCCCACAACGGCGATGGTCTTGGCTTTTTCCAGGATTTCCTTTACCTCGGCAAATTCCAACGGGGAAAGTGGCTCTGGAATCGGGCAATATGGTGTGGTTTTATTTTCCATAAATTTATAATATACTAATAACTATTAAAGATCGTCTGTCAAGGGGGTAGTCTACCATGAAAATACGGGTCACAGTCGTCTCCGAAAATTCCGTCATCTCTTCCGGAAATCTCCTCGGGGAGCACGGTTTTTGCGCTCTCGTGGAAGCGGGAGACGAAAAAATCCTTTTCGACACAGGGCGGGGGTATGCCCTCATCCACAACGCCCGCTTCCTGGGGATCGACCTCGGGTCCATTGAAAAGGTGGTCCTGAGCCACGGTCACAGCGACCACACCGGGGGGTTGGTGGAGTTGTTCAAGGACCTGAAGCCACGGGAGGTATTCGGCCATCCCGACATTTTTTTCTCAAGGTTCCATGAACTACCCAATGGAGCCCGCAGGCCCATAGGGATACCCTTTTCCCGGTCCTTCCTGGAGGGGCAGGGAGCGCGTTTTATCCTCAGCAAAGGGCCGCAGAAAATATGCCCGGGGGTGAGCACCACAGGAGAAGTCCCCAGGGTCACCCCCTTTGAGACGGGAGACCCCACCCTCTTCCTTGGTGCGGAACATGGGGGGGGAAAGGATCACCTTTTAGACGATCTCTCCCTCATCGTGGAGGGGGAAGAAGGGCTTCTCGTCCTTTTAGGCTGCGCCCACGCCGGGGTTATCAATATCCTTACCCACACGCGGCAGCTCATGCCGGACAAGCCTGTCCGGGTTGTCATGGGGGGAACCCATCTGGGGATGTCCGGCGAAGAGCAGATGGTCGAGACGATTAAAACCATGAAGGACCTGGGCGTAGAAAAGGTTGGGGCGAGCCACTGCACAGGTCTCGCGGGGTCAGCCAGACTCATGGCGGCCCTGGGAGATCGCTTCTTTTTTGCCGGAGTCGGGGCGGTAGTCGAGGTCTGAAACGGATCGGATTCGAGAAGCCATAAAAGCCCGTTCGAGGCTTCTGTCCCCAGGATACGTCCCTGCAATCCTACTCATCCTGACGATCCTGCTTCTTATCCTGATTCTGGGATCCTTGAGCCGGCAGGCCCTCGAAAGGGAAAAACGCCTGTTCCTCAATCTGAAGGAAGCCCAGGCGAGGACGATGGTGCGCTC
>JAFGWO010000146.1 GCA_016937135.1 Pseudomonadota bacterium | reverse complement strand
TAAGTCCTTGATCCGTGAGGAAAGGGAAAACGACGCTTTTCCCTTTCCGTTGCGCAAAAAGTCCCGGATCGGACTTTTTGCGACCCTGTCAATGTTCAACGTCGAACGTTATTGGAGCTTGAATCCAGCGGGGGTCTTTTTCCTTCCCATTTCCCTTTTCTCAAATTCTCTCTTCAGCCCCAAAGCATTTCCGCGGCCTCACAGAGAGCCGTCCTGGCGGCATTTTGCGTTGATCGCGGTGATCTGAAAGCCTCAACGCAAGGGCCGCAGGGGGCGCCTTTTCTGGCGCCGTCACAGGGGGGCACCGGGGGAAAAACTGAAGATGAAAGAAAGAATAGGGAACAGGGAAGAAAATCCCTGAAAATATCGGATTCCTCGTTCCTCCTTCGTCCTTCATCCTTCAGAATTCCGGCTTTCCCCATCCCCTTCATCCCTGTTAAAGCAGCGGCCCTGGCGCCAAAACGCTGAAAAGCATCCTGACCGGGAGGGGGAAATATCCCCTTGGATGTTTGACGTTAAACGAGATTTCAGAAAGGCAAAAAAACGGCGCGAAAGGCCAAACGCCCTCGCGCCGCGAGAACCCCGGCAAAAATTTCCTTACCAGATCTTGTAGGGCAGGAATTTACCGGACATTGTTACCTTGACGCGGTCGCCCTTGGGGTCTTCTTCCTTCTCCACATCCATGGAAAAATCGATGGCGCTCATGATCCCGTCGCCGAACTTCTCATGCACGACGGCCTTGAAGGGAAAGCCATAAACCTGCATGATCTCGTAAAGACGATAGATGAGGGGATCCGTCGGGACAACGGGCCCAAGCCCCTTGCTGGGGAAACTGGTGAGAAAATACTTGAAGGCTTCCTTGTCCTCTTCAAGACCCAGGGCCTCGATGACCTTGTCGGCCTCCTGATCGGTGGCCTGGGCCTGACCAAACATAAGGGCCGCGGTCCACATTTCGCTTCGCCCGAGAAGATCGCCGAGCTGCGCAAAGGTCATTCCCTTTTCATCCTTGGCCTCTATAAGGACCTCTGTGAATTCTGATATCTCCATTTTTCCTCCTTCCATCAGGCCGTCTCTGTTTACCCGCCCGGAAAATGCCTTACATCCCCGGCTCAACTCGGGAGGGCCTCTAAAAAACCTTGTTTCTGGGTGCGAATATACAGGATTTTCTGGTTCAGTCCAACGGAATGTGCCCTCCCGTTGACTAAAACAAATCAAGGGGCAGGTTTTTCCCCCTGTTATCCTCTTGCGATAATGGATTCGCACGGGTAATATGCCACACTTTGAGGAGTTAAATAATCCACTACAGGAAAAAAATAAAGCGAACAGGAGAAAACCCAATGAGCACCGATGATGAATATTGTGATTACGTGGCCGTCGAGGAATGTCCTCTTTGCGGAGGTTTTCACGAATATTATTTAAAGGTAACCAGAAAGGGTGTCCCCGGCATCCAGATGCCTCCCGAATACGATGACGAATGCATGAAGCACACCTGGGAAACGACCTTCCATTGCCCTGTCAAAGATGAGGATTTCAAACTCCTCGTGGACATTGAGCACAGGCTTTACGAGCGGATCGACGATGTGGACACCAGGTTGAGGGTGGACTGAAAGTCCCTTCCTTAAGGTCTCTTTCCAGCTTATAAAACACAGGATCCTTCCATGGAAAGGGAAGGCGCCGCTCTCCACGCGTTTTCCCGAACGGCTCCGTGCTCCGCGGTGCAGGTAAACGGGAAAGGCGGTAATCCGGGTCGGCGTCCTGAATCCACGCTGAATGTTTCGTGAGGGCGGCATCAATAAAAAGACGTCTCATGGGGGATTCGGGGATTTCTCGCTCACTGGTGTCATCGTGTCCTGTTGCCGGGCTTTTTCGCTGGTTCGCGTTGCCGTCTTATCTCCCAAAAACAATGTTTTCCCCTGCCCTCACACCCGGGGTTATGTTAAACTGAAAGACACCTGAAGAACCCGGAACCACTGGAGAAAAAACCCTCACTTTCTGGAGAAAAAAGTCCGTGGGCCAATACCCCAGGCAGTTGACATTGAGGAACGGCCGGAAGGTGAAAGTCAGGCCCATCAACCCTTCCGACAGGGACCTTCTGCTGCATTTTTCCTTTAACCTGCCCGAAATGGAGCGGGTCCTCCTCAGGGACGACATCACCAACACGGAAGTGATCCATTCGCCCGGATGGGATCCTGCCGCCGGAGACACTTTCAGCCTCCTGGCTCTGGAGGGCGAGACCGTTGCCGGCCTTGCCAGGCTCCAGCGCTGCCCATTTCCCTGGAACCGCCACATGGGGAACATCCGGGTGACTGTTTCCCCCGAATTCCGGAAAATGGGCCTGGCCAGAATCCTCATGGGAGAAATCTTTTCCGCCGCCCTCTCCTCCGGGATCGAGAAAGTCATCGCGGAGGTGGTGGTTGAGCAGCAGGATGCCCGAAAGGCATTGACGCGGCTGGGGTTTAAAGAGGACACGGTCCTCGCGGGACACCACATCGATCCCGGGGGACGAAAACACGATGTCCTTTTGATGTCCAGTGATTTGAGCCTGCTTTGGGAAAGGTGGCGCCAGTATTATGAATCCGTTTCCGGAACCTGGCTCATGGAAGATTGAGCGGGCCTTTTCACGAACTGGATGAAGACGTGATCCCCCCCACGGAAAAAGAACAGACCGTTGAACTCAAGGAGGCGTCGCCCCTTCTGGTCGCATCCGCCAGGGGCTTCGGATCCCGGGAGGACGTCACCCGGATCATGATGGATCTCTTCCGCTGGGTGCTCACCAAAGGAGGCCAGGTCTCCTCCTACCCGCTGGCCCTGTTCCCCACGATTCCGGAAAACTCCACCCGGCCAAACGGCCCTTTCGAGGTCTGCGTCCCCGTCAGGGAGCGGATTCTTGAAGAGGAGGATCTGGTCATCCGGCACCTCCCCGGGATAAAGGTCGCGTGCTCGAGGCATCGCGGCAGCCTGTCAGGGATCAATGAAGCCTATGGCCGCATCCGGGAGTGGATCCTGGAAAACGGCCTGACGCCCCTGGGCCGGAGCAGGGAAATCTATCTCACCAGTCCTTTTGAGAACAAAGAGGAAGACATGGTGACGGAAATCCAGATCCCCGTAAAAAGGCTTCCGGGCAACACCCACTAGAGCGGGACCAACAAGGCCTGTCCGGGGGAGGAGGCCGCGTTGACATGATTTTTTAACCGTGTTAGAAACTCGCGTTTCCCGTTAGGGGGCGTCTCACGGTGAGCATAGCTCAATTGGTTAGAGCGCTGGACTGTGGCTCCAGAGGTTGAGGGTTCAAGTCCCTCTGTTCACCCCACAAGATTTCCAGGCCGGGCCGGTTTTTCCAGCCCGGTTTTTT
>JAFGWO010000145.1 GCA_016937135.1 Pseudomonadota bacterium | reverse complement strand
TTCCGGGAGCAATCAGGGCGTTCTGGCGAGTCTTGACTCTGGTCGCAAAAAGCTTCTGACGACCTCGCCTGGCGGGGATTTCCGTTTAAAGGGGGATCTCCTGGAAAGGGTCGTCCTCCACCATACGGGCAGCCGGCTCACCATCAAGGAGTGTCTCGACGAGCTGCTGGAGGAGGTCGGCGACGCCCTGGCAATCCTTACGGAGGAATCCAGGAATTCCGGTCTGGGCGGGGATTGGCCGGCGGCCTGGTCACGGATTCCTGAAGATCCCGTCCCCGCCCGGGATAAAGGGGGTCTTCTGGCAAAAGAGATCGCCCGACAAAGGGACCACTGCCGCCGAATGGGGATCCTGGATCCCGAACAGGACGAGAAGGCTGCCCTCTCCATCGAACCCCTTCCTCCCTCCCTGCGGGCTGTCAGAACGGCGGATTCCTATTGCGCGCATCCGGGTTCTCCCTTTCCCGGCGGTGTTTTTTATATTTTCGAGGAGGGCGGGATCGGGAGCGCGGGGGAGTCCATACGGCAGGATTACCGTGTCACGGCAGCCCATGAGGTTTATCCGGGTCATCATCTCCTCGATCTTTGCCGCTGGAACGGAATTCATCCTGCGAGGCGGCCTGTAGAATACCCTCTTTTTTATGAGGGGTGGGCCTGCTTCGGGGAAGGGATGATGTTTGAAACCGGCGCTTTTGACCGGCCCTGGGATCGCCTGATCGTGGCCCGGAGAAGGTATGTCCACGCCGTTCGGGGACAGGTTGATCTGCTCTTGCACCAGGGGAGTCTGGATTTTGCGGGGGCGGCCCGAAGGTTTTGCGAACTGGGTTTTTCCCCGGAGCGCGCCGCGGACACGGCCGGGAAATATGCCTTACGGCCGGGATATCAGTTGTGCTACACTATTGGCCGCCGCCGGTTCCAGTCCCTTTTTGATTCCCGGAAGGGCATGGGGACAGGGTCTTTCGCCAGGACTGTCCTGAAAGAGGGTGAGATTCTCTTCGGAGACCTTGGGAGGATTCTTGAACTTAAGAGGGATGAAGGATGAAAGAACAAATATGTTCCGGCCCGGGGGCGGCTTCCTTCACCTGAAGGGGCATCGTGCACTTTGGAATACGGTTTGAAAAACGATTTTCTGGGTTACCACTCCGAATGGAATCTCGGGAGCCCTGGCGGATGGGATTACCAGAGGGTGACCCAGATCATCGGCAAGGCTGTCTGGGACAGGATTCTGCGTCTGAACGACCCGCACGTTTCCCTTGATTTCGACCACCCTCTCCTCTATCCCGTTTACGGTTTTGTGGAAATGCTTGCCGCGCTCCATCGGGCCCGTGAAGGCCGCAATCCGGGACTTGTCCTGGTTGTGGCCGAGGAAGAGACCCTCGGGGATGTCACCGAGAACATAAACCTTGCGGCCCACCTCTCATCCTGTGACGGGATCAGGGGGGGGCTGGCGGCGCCGCAGGAGCTCGAGATCACCGGGTCGCGGGTAACCTGGCGGGGTGAACCCGTGTCCGTGATCTTCATGGATTTTAATTCCGATACCCTCCTGCGTCTCCACAGAAAACATGACCTTTCGCCGGTTCTCCAGGCCGTCCGCGAGGGGCGGGTAATCAATCCCCGCGGGACCGAACCCATAAATATCAAAAGCATGTTCGAGGTTTTTACAGGTCCCCTGGGGGGGCATTTTAACCCTGAGACCGTGCGCCGGACGCCCTGGACCCGGAGGTTCAGGGAGGGGTCAGCCTCGGGGCCTGACGGCCGTCCGATCCCGGATCTTGTCCGCTGGACCCTGGAAAACTGGAATGATCTGGTCCTGAAGCCTGCAAGGGGGTATTCCGGGAAGGGGGTCCGGGTCGGCGGCGTCCATCCGGATGGCGATGAGGCCATCAGGCTGGCCCTGGGGACGGGAAATTACATTGTCCAGCAGAAGGTCCCCCTCCATCTCTGGGCCGAGGAAAACCCGGAGCTGGGTCCGGATGGTTCCGGGGTGAGCCTCGCAAGGTATCAGACGGATTTTCGATGCCTCATGGGGCCCGAAGGCCTTTTCGGTTTTCTGGTCCGTTTCGGGGGGGTTCCCACCAACGTCGGAAGCGGCGGCGGGGTGCAGCCCCTCGCAGTCCTGAGGGAAAAGATGTCGGTTCGGGATGCCGTCTCCAGGATCAACGACGCGATCTGTGAAATCCCCTGCGGGGATCTGGAGGAGCTGGCTGCGTTCCAGGGTCAATTGGCCCTCGAGCACCGGTTCACCTACCTCCTCGGTCCTATCCGTATGGCCCTGAGACCGCGCATCCTCACCGAGGGGCATTTGAGATCCCTGGAGGGATACTGCCGAGCCATGTGGGAAGACTGCCTGAACCTGGAAAAAATGTGGTTTAAGGGCGTCCTGGACGATTACATCGAAATCGAGGAGGAGGAACTGGATATCGCCAGGATGCAGCCCTGGAGGGGAGGGGCGGCTATTTTCGCGTCCGACGGACTTTTCTCCTTCGGGGCCCACCCTCTGGACGGGTAGGTTATCATGGGAATCAAGGTTTCGCCGGACTGGTGGAAGACCCTTTTTGATGAAATGTATCTCAAGACCGATGCCCGTTCTGTCTGCGATGAAAATATCTCTTCAACGGAATCCGGGATCATATCCCGGCTTCTGAATCCCGTTTCCGGCCAAAGGGTCCTGGATCTGTGCGGGGGCCAGGGCCGTCACAGCCTCCATCTGGGAGAAAGAGATCGGGTTCGGTGTACCGTGCTGGATTTTTCAAGGCATCTCGTCAGATTGGGAAATGGGTCGGCCCGGCAACGTGCGATTCCTGTCTCCTTTGTCCAGGGGGACGCGCGCGATGCCGCCTTTCCGGACGGGGTTTTTGATCATGTCCTCCTTATGGGCAATTCCCTGGGCTACCTTCCCGACCCGGAGGATGATGAAAAAATCCTGAGGGAATCGTTTCGGGTTTTAAAACCGGGTGCGGCGCTCCTTCTTGACATCACGGATGGGGAGAAGGTCCGCGCGGCGATGGTTCCCACGGCCTGGCACGAGGTTGACGACGATCTGGTGGTGTGCCGTGAAAGGGAACTCGAGGACGGCAGGATTAAAGCCAGGGAACTGGTTTTTTCCAGGGAAAAGGGTCTGGTAAGGGAACAGGCCTACGCAATCAGGCTTTATACCTCCGCGCAGGTGAGGACACTCCTCATCGATGTTGGTTTTATCAAAATTCGCGTTTTAAAGGATTTTCGCCCGCACAATAACGACGGCGATTACGGCTTTATGAACCGAAGAATCCTGGCCGTTGCCAGGAAGCCTCAGGGGGGAGGAGAGAACCCATGAAGGGAAACCGGATAATCGGAACAGGGATCGGCATGCCCGGACATGTCATGACCAATGAGGATTTCACCAAAATCGTTGAAACCTCCGACGAGTGGATTTTATCAAGGACAGGGATCAAGGAGCGTCGTATCGCCCGGGACCACGAGACGACCTCGGATTTCTGTGCTGAGGCCGCCCGAAACGCTATGGAAATGGCCCACGTCGGCCCGGAGGAGATCGATCTCATCATCGTGGCGACCCTCTCCCCCGATCGGCTTATTCCGGCTACCTCCTGCATCGTCCAGAAAAAGATCGGGGCTGTAAACGCCGCCTGTTTCGACCTTGAGGCGGCCTGTTCG
>JAFGWO010000016.1 GCA_016937135.1 Pseudomonadota bacterium | reverse complement strand
GGGACGGCTATATCCACATGGACGACGGGGAGGGCCTGCTCCGGATGGATGCGCCCCAGGTCAGCGAATTCGCCATAAGGCTGAAGGATTTCGAGGAGCTCGAGGGGGTGAGAGCGCAGATCGAAACCGCCCTCTCGGGGGAGCTTAATCAGGCGGGGGTGCCCCGTTTCGAGGTCCACACTTGGGAGAAACTCTCGCCTTTCGTCAATATCGCCACGATGATCGATATCATGACGATCAGCGTGAAGATCCTCCTGGTGTTTATCGCTCTTATCAGCGTCATGAACGTGATGATCATGGCCGTTTTCGAGAGGATCAGGGAGATCGGGGCCATCTCGGCGATGGGGACCCTTCCAGGAAAGATCCGGGCCCTTTACGTCACAGAGGGGTTTTTTCTGGGGGTTGTTGGAAGTCTGGCAGGAACGGCCCTGAGTCTTCTTGCCGTGGCCGTGCTCAACATCTGGCCTATCAGTTTCAATTTCGGCCGATCCACCGGTCTTGCCCTGAAGCCTTCCCTTTCCCTGGGGGAGATCGCCTTCACGGTCCTCATCGTTCTGGCCGTTTCGGTGATCGCCAGCCTCCAGCCGGCGGTAAAGGCCTCGAGGATGGAACCCATAAAGGCCCTGCGCCATGTCTAGCTTTATTTCGAAGAACAACGAAATAAAGCTGTGGTTCCCGAAAAAACTCACTCAATGATTTTTGGTTCATCTGGTTAATGCCTTCCTGCCATGGATCCGGGGATGTTTGTTTTTTGGATTCGGCAAGTCGGGACAGGCTTTTATTTTTGGTTGGAAGGCTCCGGAACCCGTACCTGATGGATGGGTCAGGTAAAAAAGGTCCAGAGCCAATCCACCACAGCGCGGCCGGCTGAAGGCCGCTCCACCAGCCTTCGCAGGAAGCTACGGCTTGACAAGCAGGGGTACACAGGGTGGAACACGGCCACTCGGCTCCCCGAAAAACTGTTTTTTTGTGTCTCCTGCTCCCCCTCACCGACTTCTCCCGGAGGGAGAAGGATTTCCAGGGAAATCGGTGTTGCGGCTCCGGTGAGGGGGATGTGTCTTATCCTGTGAAACCCTGTGGAGTCACCGGAGAGGGTCACACTGTGGTAAATTTGCCTTGAATCTTTTTTAGCCCAGATACGCATTAACCGGATGAACCTGATTTTAAAAGGAGCGTCATGAATATAGAATTCTTGAAAATTACGATCCTGGTCCTTTCCCTTGGCATGTGGACGCTGCCCGCCCTGGCCCTTGACGGCCAGGAGATCCTTCTGAAAGTCGACCGCAACCTCAACCCCGAGAGCTACGAGATGTACCGGAAGCTCATCAACATAGAGCCCGACGGCACCCGCAAGGAATTCGTCCTTTTCACGGTGAAAAAAGGCCGGGACAAGATGATCGCCCTCTTTCTTTCCCCGGCCAGTGAAAAGGGACGCGCCACCTTGAGGCTGGAAGACAACATGTGGCTCTATATACCCAACGTGGGCAAGCCCATCCGGATCACGAGCCTTCAGTCCGTCGTGGGCGGCGTCTTCAACAACTCCGATCTCCTCCGCCTTGACTACTCCGTCGAATACGACGTCACCTCCATCAGTGAGGAAGGGGATCTTTATCACCTGGATCTCAAGGCCAAAACCGGTGCTGTGGCCTACGATCGTCTCGAGATGGCTGTTTTAAAAGACGCCCTCATCCCCACCGAGATCCAATGCTTCGCCTCCTCCGGCCTGCTCATCAAGACCCTCCATTACAGCCAGGTCCGCGAGTTCGAAGACGGCATCGTGAGGCCGGGGGTCCTTGAAACGGACAGTCCCCTCCAGAAGGGCTACAAAAGCGTGATGCTCTTTTCCGACATCAAGGCCCGGGATTTCCCGGATGAGGTCTTCACCCTGAACTATCTGCCAAAGGCTGATGAGCTGAGATGACGCGGTTTTCAGGACGGCAAACAGCAGCCCTTGTCCTCTTCCTGCTGCTGGCTTCGCCCTTTCCCGCCCCCGGGGAAGAAACCGGAGGGTTTGTGGGATGGGATGAAGAGTTTACCTTCGATGCGAGGGAATTCGAAAAATCACCCCTCGAACTTGGGGGGTTTGTCCAGATGGAGGCCTCCCATTCCCGGTTCCGGGAAGATTCCTCCCAATACCTTCTCAGTTTCTTCGACCAGGACCAGGATTCCTCCAGAGACCTTTTCGGGGTCACCCTCCAGCCCGATCTGAACTGGCAGGCAGGCCCGGTCAGGATCTTCTCCATGGCCAGCCTGCAGGGAACCGCCAGCGAGGAGGATCAGGAGGACGAATACACACTCCTTGAGGGGTACGCTTCATGGCAGGCGGCCCCGGGGGTCTCTTTCTCCGCGGGGAAGACCCTTGCCCGGTGGGGAAAGGGGTATGCCTTCAGCCCGGTCGCTTTTATCAGCCGTGAAAAAAACCCGTCCGACCCGGATCTCGCTATGGAGGGGTTCTGGATGGCCATAGCTGATCTTGTCTGGAGTTTTCCCGGATCCATGAGGACCCTGGCTTTTACGGGGGCAGCCTTTCCCGTCGACGAGGACATCAATGACAATTTCGGACAGGAGGAATCCTGGAACTGGGCCGGGAAGCTGTATCTCCTCTGGCATGATACGGATATCGATTTTATGGTTCTTTCGGAAGGGGCGCGGACCTTCCGGTTTGGCGCGGATTTTTCCCGCAACCTTTCCACCAACTTCGAGATCCACGGGGAGTGGGCGCTGGTGGAGGATTCCTTCAAAAGAATCCTGGCGCCGGATTATTCCCTGGAGTCTGAAACCGATGACGCCCAAAGCTGGCTTCTCGGGATCCGTTATCTGACTGCGGCCGAGACCACCTATATCGTCGAATATTATCGCAACGGCCAAGGGTACACAGAGGGGGAAGCGGGGGTTTTTTATACTCTCGTCGAAGGGGCCACTGAAACGGAGCTTGCCCAGTTAAGGGAGATTTCAGGTCCCTACCAGAAACCCAATTTCATGAGGGATTACCTTTACCTTCGCGCCAGCCAGAAGGAACCTTTCGGGTGGCTGTATTTCACCCCCGCCCTTACATCCATCCTCAATGTCAACGATGGATCCTTCAATCTCATTCCGGAGATCATCTATACCGGGGTCACCAACCTGGAGCTCAGGTTCCGGATAAACCTACTCGCCGGAGATGGAGGGACCGAATACGGGGAAAAACCCAACCGCTGGAAAACCGAGGCCCGGGCCAGGTATTTTTTCTGATTGCCAGCGGGCGGACCGTCACGGAAAACCTCTCAAAGTTTCTCAGGATTTTCGCCGCAGGAGGATCATGGACCGGGGACCCAGTTCCAGCATGGTTTCCGCCAGACTTGTTTCCTCTTTTTCGCTCCAGCCGGACGTTGTATCGAATTCCTTCACCCAGACGGAGCCCCAGGCGGGTCCCGGAAGGCGAAATATCCGTTGTTTGGAGTGGCCGTTGAGCATGAGGAAAAAACTCTCGTCGGTCACGGGTTCGCCCCGAGGGTTGGGGTTGGGGATGGTGGACCCGTTCAGAAAGATCCCCAGGGATTTGACGTGGCCTTTACCCCAATCATTCTCATCCATCTGCTGGCCCTCCAGGGTGAACCAGGCGATGTCAAACACCCCGCTGCCGTGGATGGGCTGATCCTGGAACCAGTTCCGGCGGTGAAAAACAGGGTGCGCGTCCCGGAACTGGATGAGCCTGCTTGTGAATTCGAGAAGCTCGCCATCCGCTTTTTTCCAGTCGTACCAGGAGATCTTGTTGTCCTGGCAGTAGGCGTTATTGTTTCCCTTCTGGGTGCGCCCTATCTCGTCTCCTCCGGAAAGCATGGGGACCCCCTGGGAGAGAAACAGAGTGGCCAGAAAGTTCCTCTTCTGGCGGGCCCGCAGGCGGAGGATCTCCGGATCGGAGGTGGGACCTTCCACCCCGCAATTCCAGGACCGGTTATGATTTTCCCCGTCCCGGTTTCCCTCCCCGTTGGCCTCATTGTGCTTCTCGTTGTAGGAAACAAGGTCCTCGAGGGTGAATCCGTCATGGGCGGTGATGAAATTGATGCTGGCGTGCGGCCTGCGGGAATCGTCCTTGTAAAGGTCGGAACTTCCGGTAAAGCGCCTTGCGAATTCCCCCATGGTCTGTTCCTCCCCCCGCCAGTAATCGCGGATGCAGTCCCGGTATTTGCCGTTCCACTCCGTCCAGAGAGCCGGGAAATTTCCCACCTGGTACCCACCCTCCCCAAGATCCCACGGCTCGGCAATGAGCTTGACCCGGCTGATCACGGGGTCCTGATGGATGATGTCGAAAAAGGTGGAAAGCCGGTCCACCTCGTGAAGCTCCCGCGCGAGGGTGGCAGCCAGATCGAACCGGAACCCATCCACATGCATCTCCTGGACCCAGTAGCGAAGGGAATCCATGACCAGTTTCAGAACGTGGGGAGGGTTCATGTTCAGGCTGTTGCCGGTGCCGGTGTAATCCAGATAATACCTTTTGTCTCCCTGGAGGCGGTAATAGTAGGCATTATCGATCCCCTTGAAAGAGAGCATCGGCCCAAGATGGTTCCCTTCGGCGGTATGATTGTAGACGACATCCAGGATGACCTCGATGCCCTCGCCGTGAAGGGTTTTTACCATCTCCTTGAATTCCGCGACCCCTCCGCCGGGAGAGGAGTCAGAGGCGTATTCATTGTGGGGGGCGAAGTACCCGATGGAGTTATACCCCCAGTAATTGGTGAGGCCCATCTGGACGAGCCTCCAGTCGTGGATGAACTGGTGGACCGGCATGAGCTCCACCGCGGTCACCCCAAGGCGCTTGAGATGATCGATGGCCGCGGGATGGGCAAGGCCAGCGTACGTCCCGCGGATCTTCCGTGGAATTCCGGGATTAAGGGCGGTGAACCCCTTGACGTGGGTTTCGTAGATGACGGTCTCGTGCCATTGCCTCCGGGGCCGGGTTTCTCCCCTCCAGTCGAAGTCCGAGTGATAGACGATGCAGCGGGGCATGAACGGGGCGCTGTCCTTCATGCAGGGAATCTGCGGGCATCCCCCGGCCCTGCAGGGGAAGAGGGCTTCGTCCCACCGGACCTGGCCATCGATAGCCTTGGCATAGGGATCTAAAAGGAGTTTCGCCGGATTGCAGAGGTGGCCGCTGGGAGGATCCCACGGGCCGTGGACACGGTAACCGTACCTCTGGCCGGGTTTGACCTCGGGGAAGTATCCGTGCCAGCGGTAGCCGGTTACCTCGGGCAGCTCGATCCTTTCCTCCCGGTTTTTCCCATCGAAAAGGCAGAGGTAGACTTTCTCGGCGATTTTGGAAAAAAGCGAGAAGTTGGTCCCCGAGCCGTCAAAAACGGCCCCAAGGGGATAGGACTCTCCCGGCAAAACCTTCATAGGCAACCCTCCCGGTTCTCGAAAAGTTCCCCTGTCTGATCCTTATCTTTTACCACGTTCGGCCTGTTTCCGTTAACCGACCCGCGGTTTAAACCGGTCTGGAATCAATTTTTTTACAAAGAAAGGCCCCGCCGGAAAGGCGGGGCCCGAAAAGACCGGTAGATGCCGCAGCTACTCTTTCGGGACCTGGACGATGAGAATCCGGATGGCCGGATCGGCCGCCAGGGCCGTCCCGTCATACAGCGAGCCCGTAAAGCCGAGGGGCACGATGTCGCCCCTTGCGAGGTCGGGATACTGAGCCATCAGGGTGTCCGCGAGGGCAGGGGTGTCGAACTTGAGGAGCAGGTCAAGGAACCCGTCATCGCCAATCTCCCCTTCCTCGCACTCCTCGTCACCGCAGACATACCCGGTATTTGCTCTCGCGGGCGCTACTCCTTCAAGAAGAATTGTCTGGGGGTCAATATTTTCGACATCAAATTCCACGCTCCCGAGGATGGCCGTCGGGAGGACCCCCTGGCTCTTCAGGTTCACAGGGTTTGCCTCATTGCAGGGCTTGATATCAACATAGACATCCACGTACGACTGGAGGCCGAAATCTGCTTCAAGATCACCGGGCGGCACATCGACTCCCAGAGGACTTACAGTAGTCAGGCGATAGCCCTCGGGTTCCGTCACTTTGGCCGCATAGCTCCCTTCCGTCGTGACGGCGAATGCGTATATCCCCGCATCGCCGGTGGCAATCTCACCGACCGCGGCATCCTGCCCATAGGTGAGCGTGACCGTTACTCCAGGCATACCGATGTTGTCCGAATCCATCACACCATTGCCGTCCCTGTCTTCGAAGACCACCCCGCAGATGCTGTAGCTCGGAACCTCGGTTTCGTCGGCGAAATCTACGGTGGCATTCCCAGTTAGGCCAACCAGATCCACGGAATTTACGGAAGAAGCGTAGCCGGAAAGATCCGTTTCAACAATCCTGTAGTCGCCGGCCGCGGTTAGCGTGAGGGCGTAAAGTCCCAGTTCGTTGGTCACCGCTCCGTCCAGGAACTGTCCCAGGGCGGTTTCAATCTCCACTGTCACCCCCTCGATCCCCGGCTCGCAGGTGCTCATGATTCCGTCGCCGTTGATGTCGTTAAAGACGACACCGGTAACGAAAAACTCCCCTTCCGCCTGAAGAAATACAATCTGGGCCGACGTCGCGGTGCTGCCAATGGCCCCTGTGTCTTCGGTCGCGCTATCCGACGATCCGCCGCACGCGGCGAAGACCGCCAGGGAAAAGATGGCCAGGGTTCGAATCACTCTGCTTCTCATAATAAACCTCCCTGTCAATTTTCAATGACTGGTTGTTCACACAATTTTATGTTGGAACCCGGAGTAATGTATAATTTTTACAATTTTCATACCAAAGGTTCAAGCGAACCATTTTCCCTTTGTTCGATACAGGGTTACATCCATGAACTCCAATCGGCCGAACCATGGGCCAGGAAAAAGGAGGATAGGGAGGGGTGTTTCTGGGAAAAAAAGGTTCCTTTTTAATTAATCGTTTTCTCTTCAGAAAAAGCCCCCTGGAGGATTCCTCCGGGGGCTTTTTCTTGTTGGAGGGCCATATCTATCCCTTCCAGCAGGGTTGGGATCCTTACTTGGCGGTCGCCTTGACTCTCTCCTCCTGGGACATGTCCGCCAGGCGCTTCACCTCGGCCGGATCCAGTCGGAGGCCTTTGGCCACTTTCTTTCCATAATCCGGGTCGGCCTTGTAAAAGAGGGCGCACTGGCGGAGCTGGATGCGCTTCCGGGCATTTTTCAGGTGCCCGACGATGTTGCTCACAAGGTTCTTCCGGTCCCGGGCTGTCATAACCTTGCGGTAAAGGTCCCCCGCCTGGACAAAATCGATATCGCTCAGTTCATAGGCATGGCGGGCC
>JAFGWO010000015.1 GCA_016937135.1 Pseudomonadota bacterium | reverse complement strand
GGTTTACCGAGACCGCGAGGGAATCCTTTTGGGCCGTTTTCGTTGCGGGACTCGTCATATTTGGTCTCGAGAATTTTGCCGTCAGGACCCACAGCCGGGAAATGATCGAGGAAGAAGAAGAGAAACTTAAAAAGATAGCCGGATCTCCCCGAACGTAAGCCCGCTTGCCTCCCCGGCGGGTTGTAGCGGCCCAGGGTTCTCATAAAAGTAAAAATGGCCGGTTTCCCGTGAAGGGACCCGGACGGAAAGAGGGTCTTCTCCCATGCGGTTCGGCCTGCTGGCCAAATTTTCCATCATCAGCGCGGTGGTTCTCCTCTTCACCATGACCGTCTTCACTTTCTTTAACATCATGACCCTTCAGAAGGCCTTCATGGATATCTACGCCAGCGACGTCGATAGCCTGAGTGAAACCATCCTGCGGACGACATACAACGCCATGCTCAGCGGGAGGACCCACGAGGCCTATGAGGCCATGGAGCAGGCGGGCCTCCAGGAAGGGATCGTGAACATCCGTCTCATCGACAAAGGCGGGATTGTCCGGTTCTCCCTCATCCCGGGCGAGATTGATACCTATATCGATAAGGATTCCGACTCTAGCTGTCAGGTCTGCCACAAGGATGAGGCCCTGCTGACAGATGCTTCCATTATGGACCGAACCCGCGTCTTCGAGACAGCCGACAACACGGAGGTCATGGGGATGACGCGGGCCATCTTCAACCAGCCGGACTGTTACACGGGCGGGTGCCATTATCACCCCCCGGACGCCAACCTTCTGGGGGTCCTCGATCTTGTTACCTCCCTGGAGGGGATCACGGGGAAGGTCGCCGAATACAGGAAAAATGTCCTGGTGGAGCTGGTGTTCCTTGTCCTGGCCCTCGCGGTGTGTCTTTACTATCTCATTACACGTCTCATCATTTCCCCGGTCAACACCCTTCTTGAACAGACGCGGGCTCTCTCGAGGGGCGAGTGGCGTCTCGTGGAAAACGCGCCCCACGACGAGATCGGTGAACTGGCCAACGCCTTCAACGACATGACCCTCAGCCTGAAAAAAGCCCGCGAGGAACGGGAACGCTGGGCCGCCACCCTCGAGACAAAGGTGGAGGAGAGGACCCGCCAGATCCGGGAGATGCAGTCCGTCCTCGTCAGGTCGGAAAAGCTCGCTTCGCTTGGGGAACTTTCGGCCGGGATCGCCCACGAGCTGAACAACCCCCTTACCGGGATCATTCTCCATGCCTCCATCCTGGACCGGAGCAAGGGATTCCCGGAGGACCTGCGCGACGATCTGGAGACCATCACCGGGGAGGCCCAGCGGTGCGCGCGGATCGTCAGAAACCTCCTGGATTTCTCGCGGAAGACGGAACCTCAGAAAAGCATGGCCAGCATCAATCAGGTCATTGAACGGGCTCTGGATCTCGTGAAAGACCTTTCCGTTTTCCACAACATCAAGATCATTAGGGAATATTCCATCGATCTTCCCGATGTGTTAGTTGATTCCGGGCAACTGGAGCAGGTTTTCATCAACATGTTCGTCAACGCCAGCCAGGCCATGGAGGAAGGCGGGATCCTGACCGTCATGACAGGCCTTGATCCCGGGGGAAAATGGGTTCTCGTTCAGGTCAGGGACACCGGAAAGGGCATCCGCGAGGAATATCTGGGCAAGATTTTCGATCCGTTTTTCAGCACCAAGGGAGCCAAGGGCACAGGCCTTGGACTGTCCGTTTCCTATGGCATCGTTGAAGGACACGGGGGCACCATTGAGGTGCAGAGCGAAATGGGAAAGGGAACGGTCTTTACGATCAAGCTCCCTGTTTAGGCGGGAAAAGGGAAGCGGGCTTTCCTCCCCGGACGGACTTCCCCCTGTCTCTGAACCCTGGCCTCCGAACTCTCTACTCTGAACTTTTCTACTCTGAACCCTGAACTGGTTTTCCTGTTTCAGTTCTCCCTAGCTTCTGCTGCATGATATCCCGTGCCTTTTCAGCAGCGCCTGAAAGTTCGGCCGGAGCATCCCCACCTCGTCGGCCGCCCTGGTGACATTCCAGTCGTTGCGTTCCAGCGCTTTGATAAGAAAAGCCTTTTCCAGAGGCAGGACGGCCTCTTCCCGGAGCTTCTTTTTCATGACCTTGAGCTCTTCGGCGGATTCCGGCACGCGGTCCGCACAGCTGGGGAACTCCCCCGCCATGAATTCGGTGACCTCCAGGTCCCCCGGCTGGATGACCTCCTCCTTGGCCAGGACAACAGCCCTTTCGATGATGTTTTCGAGCTCCCTGATGTTGCCCGGAAAGGGATATTGCTTCAGGATGGCCATGGAGGCGGGGGAGAGCCCGCGGATCTCCTTCCCGATCTCCTCCGAATGGATCCGGAGAAAGTGATTGATGAGAATGGGGAGGTCCTCAATCCGCTCCCGCAGGGTGGGAAGATGGATCGGAACGATGTTCAGCCGGTAGAAAAGATCCTCGCGGAATTCACCTCTTGCCACCATGTCCTTGAGGTCCCGGTTGGTCGCGGCAATCAGCCGGATGTCGATCTCCATGGGAGCCGTTCCGCCCACGGGGGTGATCACCCTTTCCTGGAGGACCCTTAACAGCTTGGCCTGTATGGAGGGGCTGATGTTGGAGACCTCATCCAGGAAAAGGGTCCCTCCGTCGGCTACCTTGAAAAGTCCCATCTTGGTCTGGGTGGCCCCCGTAAAGGAACCTTTGACATGGCCGAAAAGCTCGCTTTCCAGCAGGGTTTCCACGAGGCTGGTGCAGTCGATGGCGATGAAGGGCCTGGTCCGGCGGTGGCTCATCTGATGGACCGCCTGGGCCACCAGGTCCTTTCCTGTTCCGCTTTCTCCGGTGATAAGGACGGTGCTGTCCGTGGGGGCGACCTGCTGGATCCTCCGGCACACCCTTTCCATGGCTTCACTCTTGCCGACGATCTTTTCGCAGCCTCCCATGCGTTCGGTCAGCTGATGCGCCGGTGAGTGCTCTTCAAGGAAGATGGCGCGATGTTCCAGGGCCTTCTCGACCTTCTCCAGGATGAGGTCCGCGGTGAACGGCTTCGGGATGTAATCGAAGGCCCCCATCTTCATGACCTCGACGGCGTTATCCAGGGTCGAGTAGCCGGTGATGAAGATGACAGGTACGTTTGGCTGGAGGATGCTGATTGATTTTAAAACTTCCATCCCGTCCATCCCCGGCATCTTCAGGTCGGTAATGACGGCCTGGAAATCCATGGCCTGGAGCTTTTCCAGGGCCGAGTAGCCGCTGTCGCTCAGCTCGACTTCATAACCTTCCCCGGTCAGTATGCGGCGAAGACCTTCCCGGATAGCCTTCTCATCGTCAACGACGAGGATGCGGTCCCCAATCAAGGTTTTTTCTCCCTGTCTGGAACTGAGGCAAGCATTGCCCGAGGGCTGCAACGGATCAACGCCCTTTTCCGGGCCATTTCAAGCCCGGGAGGGTATTTCTTTTACTTACAGAATAATGCGATGGGGCGCAAGGAATACCAAAAAAAAGAGAAGGAAGGAGGAAGAAGGGAGAAGGAAGAAGCCCGCGGTTCATGAGTTCCGTCGGGCAGGAGATCCTTTTTTCCCTCCTTTTCCCGGGGAGAAGCTCCTTCGCCTCCTTGATGCCTCCATCCTCCGGCCTTCCTCGTACTCGCCGGATGTCGCGTCAAAGGCCCCCTTGAGGTGAAGCATCCTTGAGATCGGGAACCACCTGCCGGCATCAATGGCGATGACGTCAAAACGACAGGCCCTGGCCTTTTTTCCGTAAAATTTCAGGTAGGTAGCCGCCGCCCGTATTGTTCGCGAGACTTTTACGGGATCTACCGTCTGGAGGGCATTGACGAGGGCGCCCCTTGTCCTGGTCCTGACTTCTACGAAAATGATCAGGTCTTTTTTCCCCGCGATGATGTCTATCTCTCCGCCCCGGCAGGAAAAATTCCTCTGAAGGATCCGGTAGCCCTTGAGCCGCAGCCACCAGGCCGCGGCCAGTTCGCCCCGGGAGCCGGTGCGAAGATGGGGGGCTTTTCGGATTTTAAACCGCATGGGATGGGGTATGCAAGGCAGGGGCCAGGGTGGCGGGGGCGGACGATTGAGCGACTGCGCGAAAGGGCTTATTGGCGGCTTGGCAT
>JAFGWO010000144.1 GCA_016937135.1 Pseudomonadota bacterium | reverse complement strand
GGGTAGGTCCATTGGCATGTCTCCGGATTTATGTTCAGCCTGAAAAACTCCATCACGGTCGGCTGCTGCAGCTCCACAGCTCCTTGCCGGTCTACCCCCATCCCGCCCGACAGGGAATGCACTCGGCCACCCTCAGTCTGGCGACCGGGCAGTGCTTCGGATTTCTTCCGACCGGAATCAGAGGCGGTCCTGCCGTAGAATTGTCTTTCCTACGGTCCCACCACCCCGATAAGGAAGTCCACGAACATGGCCGGAAAATCGCAGCAGTCACCGCCGATGTTGAACCCGCCCTCCTCGATCAGGTCCGTGATCTTTTTGAGGCTGAAATAGGAGGGTAGCAGGCTGCAGTCATCAATGCCTTCGGGAAGATATTTGTCCGGCTGGCAGAGCTGGGGACAATCTTCACCGCATTCAAGCATAATCGGGAGGACTCTGTCCTGGATGAAAAGACCGATATCCACGAACTGTTCGAGAAAATACCCGTAATATGCCGTAGTGGGAATTACGCCGGTAAATACCCCGACGCGGTTTTCCGCCAGGAGGGTCACCTTCATCATCGCGTACATGGTGACCGTCGGATACAGATCATATTGTACGGCCAGGGAAACGTGGATTTTCTGCCCCGGCATCTGGGGGAACTCGAAACCTTCCAAGAGGGTTTCGTTGCCGACACCCTCGCAGCCCCTCGCCGCGACCGCTGGTGAGGCGGTCCATGCAAGGGATCCTGCCAGAACAGCAAGGATGACCAGGATCTTCAGGTTTTTCATGACTTACCTCCTCCCACTCTCCTCGGGTGAATTCATGCCTCGCCAGACCTAGCGGACAAGCTTGATCGCGTTGTAATCGATATCCCGGAAGTCGTTGAAAATGTAAAAAGTGGTCCATCCGTCCTTGTTTGAGTACTTGTACTCGACGGACACATCCAACACGTATCCGGTCCCTGTGGCCGTATGATAGCCGTATCTCTCATATTCCCTTTGGGTGACGGCGGCCAGTGGGCGCAGCATGTGGGCCGCCTCGTGGGCATACACGTGGCGGGCGAGATCCTGAAAGAGGGCGAGGCCAGTCTTGGGCTCCTCCGGATCAACAACGTAATTCCGGCAGACATTGATGTCGCCTGCAGGGCTTTCGGCGAATCCCTCTCCGCATTCCGAATTGATGAGAGTCCTTATCACATTGGTAAAAATCGTCGCCTCGATGGAGTTCTCGGGTATCCCGTAGCCCGCAACTCCAAGGACTTCGCTTTCCGGCCAGGTTTCGTACGTGTCCTCCCTGAGGAGGATCCCCTTCTGGAGGGACTCAGGGGTCACCCTCCTGTAATAAATCAAATTGTCGGGGTCGCCGTTGGCTTCGGTGAACTGGATCAGGTGCGCTGCGTCCAGGTTCAGTCCGCCCTTGTCCGGGGCCGGACGATCCGTTTCCAGGTAATCCAGACGGCTTGCGGCATCAAGAGGAACGGTGGGGTTGAAAGGTGTGTTTGCGCCCATGTCAATGACATGAAAATAGAAGAGGGTCTGCTTCGTACTGTCGCTTGTCCCGTGAAAGTTCCCGCAATAGGACGTATAACCCTGGGCCTCGATGACATCGATGAACCCGTCGCAATCCCGGTCATTAAGACAATCCCATTGGCCCGTGGGACTTCCGGTGGCACAGGCCGTCAGGAGGAAGAAAAGTGAGAGAACCAGAGCGGGGGGGGCGACGGCTTCCAGGAAGACACCAAAAAGGTCGTTTTTATTACACATAGGGTTACCTCCAGCCTCTTTTTACCTGAGGAGTTACTGCACTAGCAGTGGTAATTCGAAAACCGGATTCGCCCGGATTTCACCCTGAAAGATGGTGAAACACTTGGCGGGCCTATCCCCTCCCGGGCACCTTTTTCCCACCAGCTCGGGATCCTTCCGATTCCAGCTGTATGTCGCGGCGAAGGAGTATGGGCCCGGGGGCAGATTCTGGCCCTCAAGCGCTTTCGCAATGTTTATGCTCGTGCAGAATTCCTCATTTTCATGGACCTCTTGGAGATGGCCTTTTTCCCTGCCCTTACGGTCCGCCGGATTCAGCTTAAAGGCTCTGATTGCACAAGGGGGGCTGAAGCTTTTTCCGCTTTTGAGGTGCCTCAACACCCAGTGCACGCCGCCCATTTGGGGGGGTATGATGTAAAGTGGGTAATCCGGGCTCCCGGCTGTCGCTTCCTTGAAGGAAAAACAAACCGTGACAATGTCGGGCGAGGCAGGGGTAGGTGGTTCTACCCGGCCATAGCCCTCGAAATCATCGGCTTGGATCTTGAATGGGTGATTATGCATCGAGCGGGTCTGCGCAACCGATTTCTTTTGGGCCCTGGTTGCCGGCTCGCTCATTTTGGCGGATTGTGTCGCGCAGCCTGCAAAAACAAGACAAAGGCCTATCAGAAAAACCACTTTTTTCTTTTCCATGTCTCTTGCTCCTTCTGTTTCTGCCTTCACCCGTGGGATGGGAAGCATCGCGAAACGGGGACCAACTCGTTGGCTCGATGGTTCATTCCCGACATGGTTTTTTTAAGCTGGTCAGGCGCAGGTCCTTTCCGGAATGGTTTTTTTTGGTGAAGCAGGACCGGATCATTTCCTCGAGATCCCCCTCCGTGACCTGGCTCAAGATCCTCTGCTTGCCGCAGAGGATCCGGATCATTTCCCCCATGGAGGAGAAGGGATCCTGTATCTCCTCTTCCACATCCTCCACCAGGCCCACCACCTGGTTGATGTCTTCCATGTCCTGCCTGTACACCCTGATGATGTAGTTCTTCATTGACCACCTCCCCATTCGCCTGAATGAGGCCCCCCAGGACCCCAAGCCCGTATCCGCTGGCACCATTTCTGGGAAAATGTTAGCAGGCGGGTAGTTACAGATAGGTTACAGATTCCCGATTTTTTCGGTAAATCCTGGAAAAATCGGGAATCCCGTGACGCGGAGAAGTGGCAGGGGTATTGCGCCTTTTCCGGGACAGGATGATCCAGCTTGGAAAGGAG
>JAFGWO010000143.1 GCA_016937135.1 Pseudomonadota bacterium | reverse complement strand
GCACCTCGGCGAGCAGGGCCGGTGTCTCGACCAGGACAGCGGTTCCCCCCTCCGCAAGTTCCTCCCTGGTGCCATAGCCGTAGGTGACGCCGATAGCCCCGCATCCGTTGGCAAAAGCGGCCTGAATATCGAAACGGCGGTCCCCGACCATGACCGTCTCTGAGGCGCAAAGGTCAAATCCCGTCAGGACGTCAGCCACCAGATCCGCCTTGTCATCCCGGCCATCTCCCTCCCGCTCCCCCCGCACGGACCGGATGTATCCGGAAAGGCCGTGATTTTCAAGGATCATCCCGGCCATCCTTTCATTCCTGGCGGTCACGATGTGCAGCCTTTTGCCCCTTGCCGAGAGGGCTTCGAGCATTTCACGGATCCCCTCATAAGGGGATACTTCCCGGAGTCCGAGGTCCGGATACAGGCTGCGGTAGGTCCTGGAGGCGGCGTCGATCCCGGGGTGTCCCTCTCCGAGGAGACGGGAAAAAACCGTTTCCAGAGGGTAGCCTATGAGAGGCCGGAAAGGAGGAGCCTTTTCGGGGTCGGCCCCCACGGCCGTAAGTGTTGCTTTCAGGGTCCTTTCGATACCCGGCAGGGAATCTACCAGGGTGCCGTCGAGGTCGAAGAATATATTGCGGTAATCTTTCATCTTGATGAGAACTCCAATGAGGTCTGTGATTTTTCAACCAATTAATCTAACACATCTATAACGCAAAGACATCCGGCAGCGTAAACCGACTGTGGGCTTCCAAATAACCGCCTCCGCGTACCGCGTGAGGCTGCCCTTCGGCGTCTTTGCGCAACAGCCCGGATGTTTCACGCCCGCTCCTCAGAATCTGTCGCTCGAGTTCGCAGAGGGCGCAGAGGAAACCGAAAGATAGGGGTAGAAAACCTTTTTTCTGGTTTTGCCCTTCTTTTCGCCATCTCTGTGGGACAAGCGGCCTTTCCGAGAGCCGTCTCCGTTAAAGCTTGAAATCGGAAAACACAAAATCAACTTGGCCCCCAAAAAAAAGCCCCCCGAAGGTGCCGGGGAGCTTTGGGGAGCAATGGAGGATTGGCAAAGGGTAGATCAGCCGCAGCAGCCCCTGCAGCCCCCACACGGGTTGTCGGCCTCCGAAGCCGCCATCTCGGCCGCATCCTGGAGCTTTCTCTCGACCCACTTGTCGGCTTCCATTTCCAGCTCGCGCCGGATTTCCTGTTCTGCATATTTCGTGGCATCGGTTATGTGCTTCTCGATGACTTCTTCTGGCAATGCGTTGGACCCGGCTTCAGCCTGGGTCGCGATCTCCTCAACGGCGGCAGCCATGCGGGCCTCCATCTCCGTCTCGATCCACTTGTTTGCCTCTTTCCTGAACCTGGCCACACGAACTTCATCTACGTAAGTCATGATTTTCTCCTTTTATTGTTGATTTGTTTGCTTGGTTTTTAAGATTAATCACCTTTTGGGAAATAACAAGTCCTCCACAGGATTTTATTCACGATGCGGAAAAGCGGTTTGTCTGCCGGGTGCCAAAACGCAGGGAGGATAATGGAAAAAAAGGCATCCGCTGTCGGCGGAAAGAGTCGTGATTGCGCAGGGGCATAAGGCGTAAAGCGTAAGGGCGTAGTCAGCGACGGGGCGCAGGGGCGGAATCCGAAAGGGAACAGGGAATGGAAAATGGAGAAGTGTAAAAAACCAGGCACGCCGAGGGTCTTTCCCCAAAATCGCAATTCCATAAAACAATTGCGATTTCAGGTGGCTTTCTCCCTCCTTGCATTCGGTCCCCTTTCCCTTATAATGTCGGGTCGTTTAGCGGGACGGGAGAACGGTCCGTTTTTGCCGTCTTGCGAAAAGACCATCTTGCCCAGGGAGGCCCGATTCAATGCTTCAATACATGCGGAAAAACGCCGGTTCGTGGATCATCAAGATCCTTCTTTTCGGCATTGTGGTGGTGTTTGCCTTCTGGGGGGTCGGCCCTTACGGGGATGACCCCAATACGGTAATAACCATTGATAAAGTCAAGGTTTCCTATGCCGAATACCGTGATCTTTACAGCAACCTTCTGGATTCCTACCGGCAGATTTACAAGGATCTTGACCCCGAGGTCCTCGAGTCCCTGAATCTAAGGGAGCAGGCGAAGAACCTTCTCCTGGAGCGGTATCTCCTCCTGGAGGCCGCCCGGCGTCTTGAGGTGACCGTAACTCCGGAGGAGGTTGCCGCCCAGATCGCTTCCACCCCGGCTTTTCAGGAAAACGGGGTTTTCGCACCCCACAGATATCAAAGCTTCCTTGACTTTAAAAGGATGACCCCGGAGACCTACGAATCTTCCCTTGCGAAGGATATGATCGTTGCCAAGGTCACCGACATCATCAAGGTTTCGGCGGCGGTCACCCCGCAGGAGGTGGAGGAATCCGTCAGGTTGCTGACCCGGAAAGCGGTGGCGACGGTCCTTCCCCTGACCCCCAACGATTTTGTCCGCAAGGTCGCCCCTCCGACTCCGGAAGAGATCAAGGATTATTTCGACGATCACCAGGATCTTTACAAGGTGCCCGAGACTTTCCGTCAGGCAGTGGTGACCATCGATCCTGACGATTTCACAAAACAGGTTCTGGTCAGCACGGAGGACATGGAAGAGCTGTACGGGCAGATGACGATGGATTTCATCGTGCCGGGGGCCTTCCGCGTCCGGCATATCCTTTTTGCCATTCCCGAAGGGGCGCCGGCCGAAAGCGTCAGCAAGGTCCGGAGCCTCGCCGGGGATGTGGCCCAAAGGATCCGGGACGGGGAGATCACCTTCGAGGAAGCCGCCAGGCGGTATTCCGATGATCCCTCGAGCGCGAAAAAAGGAGGGGACCTCGGGTTCATAGAGGAAGGGGAGATCGATCCTTCCTTCCTGCAGGCCCTGAGGGATCTGGACGAGGGGGAGGTCAGCGATCCGGTCCCCACGGACAACGGCTTTGAGGTTTTCCTGGGTTCGGAATACCGGGAAGAGCGCCTCAAGCCCTTCGAGGAGGTCCGGGAGGAAGTGGAGGAAAGGCTCCGGGTGGATCGGGCCTTCGATATGGCCTTCGATCTTGCCGACGACCTCCTTGATGAGGCCGATGACACAGGAAAACCCCTCGAGGAACTGGCCAGGGAAAAGGGCCTTGCCATAACGGTGACGCCCTACTTTTCCCGGGAGAGCGGCCTGGAAAGCCTCGATGTGCCCGAGGATCTTTTAAAAGCGGCTTTTGCCACACAGGTGGGACAGATAGGGGACATTTTCGAGGAGAACGGAAAGATCTATCTCTTCCAGACGGTCGACCGCAAGGACCCCTATCTTCCTCCTCTGGAGGACGTGCGCAAGGAGGTAGAGGGAGGGGTTCTCATCCAGAAAGCCCTTCAGATGGCCGGAGAGAAGGCAGGGGAGTTTCTGGCTGAAGTGAAGAAGGGTAAATCCCTGGAGTCGGTGGCCGCCTCCTTACGTAAAAAACCTCTCCGCACGGATCCATTTACTGTCATGGATGATGCCCTCCCGGGGATCGAGGATGCCGCGAAAGTCATCACAGCCGCCTTTTCCATCGAGGAATCGGGTGGCGCAGCGGTAGCTTCCGGCGAACGGGCCCATTACCTTATCAGGCTGGAGGAGATCGTTGTCCCCGAAGAGGAAGACCTCGAGGAGGAGAGAGCCGCCGTCCGGGAGGCGCTCCTTTACCAAAGACAGCAGGAAGTCCTCGCCGGTTATATCCAGGGCATCCGGGAGGACCTCGGTGAACGCCTCGTGGTCCACGAGGAGCTGATGTAGGAAAAACAGAAGGAAGAAGGGAGAAAACCAGTGCCTGGTACCGAGTACCAAGCGCCGGGTACATGGTCGATCCCAAGTGAGAATTGAGGGTTAAAGGTTGATGGACCCGCAAAAAGTCCCGGATCGGACTTTTTGCGACCCAGTCAAGATCCAGTATAAAAGGCACCGCCAGGAGCGTCCTCAATCCTCAATTTTCAATCCTCAATCCGGAATTGTCTTTTTCCCTCTGGACTCTGGACTCTGGACTCTGGACTATCCCCTCCCCATCACCGCCAGGATCTCGGCATGGGGGGTCTGGGGAAACATGTCAAAAAGCTCAGCTTCCTCGAGAAGGTAACCCCCGCCCGACAGGATAAATAAATCCCTCGCCAGGGTGGCGGGTTCGCAGGAAACGTAGATAAGGGTTTCAGGGCCCCCTTCTGCGAGGATTGCGGCAGTTTTTTGGGGAAGACCCGTCCGCGGGGGATCGAGAAGCACGGCATCAAAGTCCCCGCATCCTTTTTCAAGGAAGCGCTCCACATCCTCGTTGTGGATCCGGCACCCCTTCGGAGCCGCTTTTACGGCATCGGCAGCGGCCCGGCGATTGGCCTCCACCCCTTCCACCCTCATCCCCGAAAAGGCGGCCGGAACGGCAAAATTTCCGTTGCCGCAGTAAAGGTCGAGAAGACTGGCAGCTCTTTTCTTTTTCAGGGTTTCGAGGACCCTTTCCACCAGCATCGCGTTCACAAAGGGATTGACCTGGAAAAAGGTTCCGGGGGAGGCCAGGAGGCGGCAGCCGGAGACCTCCATTGTCAGAGGCCCTCCCGTTTCGGCGATGATCCTCCCTGCCCGGGTCGAGAGAACCTGGCCGGCGACGCTGTGCGACTGATCGGAAAGACTGTTTTCCAGCCGTTCCATCATTTCGGAAAACAGGGGGTGTCCGGGGGTCTTTTCGCCTTTAAGAGACCAGTGAAATGTCAGGTCGCCGGAAAGGGGGCTCATGGCCGCCTCGCACCAATCCAGTCCATGAGGGGGCGGGGAATTGCGGAAAAGGCCGCGCAGAATCCCGATCGCCTGATCGAGGGCCTCGGGTAAAAGGAGGCAGGATTTCCATTGGACCACGCTGTTGGTTCCCCTCCGGAAAAACCCCGCTTTTCCTCCCTCGAAATGCAGCCTTGCCCGGTACCTGCAGCGGGTGGGAAGAGGGGAGGGATGAAAGTGCTGGAAAGGAATCCCGCGGAGTTTCCCGATGCGGGAGATGGTTTCGAGGGCGATCCTTTCCTTCCACTCCTGCTGCACGGGGCAGGGCAGATGCATCCATGAGCATCCTCCGCACTGCCCGAACCAGGGGCAGGCCGGTTCCACCCTGTCGGGGCCTTTTTCCAGGATCCGTCCGATCTCGGCGAAGGCGACGCCTCTGGATCGCCGGAAGCTCGAGGAAAGAACGAGGTCCCCCGGGGCGGTCAGGGGGATGAAGACCGGGCCGTCGGAAAAACCCAGTCCGAAGCCGCCCGCCACGAGCTTCTCGATCCGGATCGCTTTTCCCCTTTCCACCTTCCCGTTTCCCCGATAATCCCGTCTTTGCCGCTTAAGATTCGATTTTGATGACCTCGCAAAAAGTCCGATCCGGGACTTAACGCTTTCCAGAAAGGGAAAAGCATGGTTTCCCCTTTCCTCTTTGCCGATTAGATCTTTAATTTTAACAGGGATGGAGGGGATGGAAGGGATGGGAAAACCCAAACCCGGAATACAGAGTTGCTCTTGTGTTCTCCCCTTTTCCTTCCGCTTTTATCCCCTTAATCCCCTTTATCCCTGTAAATTCAGATCCTGCCTTGTTTCTCGTTTATCTTCCAGCGTTTGATAGGGTCGCCAAAAGTCCGATCCGGGCGCCCCGCACGTGGCGCGTTGATGATATTTTGTGAGGCCATCAATTTTAATGCCGCCCCCGCCTTGCGGCAGGCATACCCCCATACGAGCCCATGTTTGTCTTTCCCGCTCTCTCCCTTGGACATGGGGTCCCGGGCCTTGGTATAAAGGATAATAAACTCTTTGCGCACGGGAGAAATGCCATGACCGAAGAAAAGAAAACCTCTGTTATCCACGTCGACCCTGCGGTCGAAAACGGCCGGTATGCCAATGCGGCCACCATCATGCACTCTTTTTCCGAATTCATCATGGATTTCCTGATGCTCCTCCCGGGGGACCGGAAAAAGGTCGTGTCGCGAATCATCGTCTCTCCAGGGCAGGCCAAGCAGATTGCCCGGGCTCTCCTGGACAACATCGAGAAGTATGAAGACGCCTACGGGAAAATCAGCCTTCCGGCTGGGAAGGGCGACTTTTCAGGGCCGGTGAACTGAGAAAAACAGTTCAGAGTTCAGGGTCCAGAGTCCAGAGGGGGCGGCCGGCTCTGAGTTCAGCAAGTTAAGACAGGGAAAGAAACCCGGCAAGATTCATCAAATGGGGGGGTCATTATATGACGCCCCACAGGATAAGCGGGGCAACCCGTCAATTTAACTCAAATTTTTTCCATTTTTGTGTCTTTGACACCCTTCCCCAGGCAAGGGCTACTGATTCTCTGAACTCTTATCTCTGAACACTGAACTGTCCCTCTGAACTCTAGACTGTATTCCTATTTTCTGAAGATCACGTGCGCCAGGAACCCAGCGAGGGGCGGAACGAAGAAGGTGCACGCTAATCTGACGAGAGTGAATCGCCATCCCAGGATTCCGACTTCCAGGGGAAGCCTCGCGACAGCGTAAACGGACCATCCAGTCACGTAGGAGACCATTGTTCCGAGGCTGGCTCCGGCGCTGAGAAAACCAGCCACAAGCGGGAGACTCACGTAGGGCCCTCCGGGGGTCATCCCGCCCGCCAGACTCCCTACCAGGATGCCCCTTATCCCCGACTCCTCCCCGATCCACCGGGCGATGAGCTCCCTGGGGATGAGGACCTGGATCATCCCGGCAACGATAAAGGCAAGGATCAGCATGGGGAGGATCTGCCAGAGGATGGTGAAGGCGGCCTTAAGGCCGGCAATGTGTTCTCCCTTCCCCCTGGAATAGCCCACGTAAAGGAGCACCGCCGAAAGGACGGCGAAGACGACAGTCGAGGCGAACATGTTGTTTTTCCTTCTCATGAATAAAGGCGTCCGATCCGGTAAGCGGAATTAATCCCGGGCGGCTTTCCTTCCCAACCCGACCGTTTTGTACATGAAATTCCGGAACCGGGTGAGCTCGGCCTGTGGATCCCCTTCCTCCCCGGGGAGGGCTTTGAGGAGCTTTGCGGCCTCCCGGACTCCGCCCCCTTCTTCCAGGGCCATCCGGTAGATCTCCAGGACCGTGCCGCGGGTTATGTCCCGCTCCATAAAGGGGAGGTGGATCGTGTCCCAGAAATTGCCTTCCCCTTGCCGGATGAAATCGTAAAGGTCCCTCGGGTTTTCCAGACTGCCTGTTTCCTCGGATCCGGCGCTCACCTCAAGGGATTTTCTGATCTCCTCAACGCCGATCTCCCCGCTGTCGCTCTCAAAAAGAGCCCCCTGGAGGATGGAAACCAGCTGGCGGATGTTGCCCGGGTAGCTTATGCCCGTCAGGAAGTTGGCGGCCTCCGGCGTTAGCTTCGGTGGATCCTGGGTCATGGCGTACCTGGCGTGGAGGCGCCCCAGAAAATGCCTCGCAAGGTCGGGGATGTCCTCCCTGCGTTCCTTCAGGGAGGGCACTTTCAATGTCATTTCGCTCAGGCGGTGGAAAAGGTCCTCCCGGAAGGAGCCGCTGCGAATCTCAAGGGAAAGGTCCCTGTTGGTGGCGGCCACGAGGATGACCCGGCTTCGCCGGATTTTCGTTTCCCCGAGCCGTGAGAATTCCCCCGTATCCAGAAAACGCAGGAGCTGAACCTGTGTTTTCATATCCGCATCGCCGATCTCGTCTAAAAAAACGATCCCCCCGTCGGCTTCCTCGAGGATCCCCGTCCTGTCGGCGTGGGCGCCCGTATAAGCCCCTTTTCGATGGCCGAAAAGCTCCGTATAGGTCAGTTCACCGCTGAAAGCGGCGATGTTGGTCTTCCGGATGGGAAGCTCCCCCCCCGTCCCCCCCCGGGCCTGAAAGCTCTCGTTAATGAGGTTGTAGACGTTGTTGAAGACGAACTCTTTTCCCGATCCGGTTTTCCCCGTGATCAGCAAAGTCGGCAGGCCAAGCTCAAGCTCCCTTTCCCTTCCCTGGTTCCAGTTGAGCAGCCGGTTGGTGAGGGCAGGGGTCAGACGGCTGATTCGGTCTACAAGGCGCCGGGAGGCTTCGCTTTGCCCGATGATGTTGCCCAGGAGGTAGGATCGGACTTCGGGGTCCTTGTAGGACACCTCCTTTCGCATCCTCTCGACCTTCTGCTGGAGCTCGGAAATCTTGGTGTGGTCCGCGATCCTTGTGGCGATGAGCCTGGAAATAAGAAGGATGATCCGCTGATGTTCAAGGGTGAAGAAATTCTTTGCAGAACTGTCCAGGTTGATCACGCCGATGACGTTGTCGCCGACAAGGATGGGGACGGCGAGTCCGGAGTGGAAATCCTTTCCAAGGTTCCGGAAAAAGCCAGCCCGAAGGGATTCCGCTTCCGTGTCCTGGCAAAGGCAGGGTCTGGCAGTGTGGGCGACGTATCCCGTCAGGGATCTCTGTTCCCTGGGGAGTTCTTCCCCCCCCACCCGAAGTTCTGGAATGATGGATTTGCGCAGGTCCCTGGATTTGGCGCCCACCAGGCGTCCGCCGGGTTCCTCGACGACGAGCCAGCGTTCCCGGCCGCGTTCACGGACCAGGGCAATGGATCCTCCGTCAGCGCCCACCAGTTCCACCCCTTTTGCCACCACCTTGCTCAGAAAATCGGGTAGGGGATCATCCTGCGCGAGAAGCTCCTCGATCTCGGCCAGCACCCTGATCTCGAAGTGCTCGCTCCCGGCGTTTCGAAGCCCTTCTCCCACGGCCTCCGCATGGCTCACCAGGAGGTTTAACTCATGATCCGAAAAATGGTGGGGTTTCTTGGTGAAATAGTTGACGACGCACGCCACCTGTCCCCCCTCGTTCCTCACCGGGATCATGAGGAGGGTCCGGACGGCCAGCCTGTTGAAAACCTCCCGCCTCTCGAAATTCTCGGAAAGGAGATCTTCGAAGAAAAGAAGCCTGGGGGACCCAGGCCGGGGCAGGGTTTCCCCGTCCTTCTGCATGACCAGCCGGGCCAGAAGGCTCTTTCCTTCCAGAAGACTGATCCTTTCTAGGGTCTCATAGATAGGGAGGTCGGATGGATCCTTTGTGACGGCCGCCAGGACTTCCATATAGCCGCCCCTCTTTTCCTTCAGGGCTGCCGGAACCGGGGACTGGGCGGAGACGAGGGCGGAAACCAGATCGAAGGCGGGATCGAGCTCGAAGGCCCCCTTTAAAAGGGCTCTTGCGGTTTCCCGCTTCCTCATGCGGTCCAGATGGCGGTTCAATGTGGTCCGCAGGTTGAAGCGGTGGGCTTTGGACAGGACAGGCATGGCCCGGTCCAGAACACCCCGGACCTGTTCCCTCTGGCCGGTCCCGAGGTGCAGCTCGTTCCTCTCCGAAAAATCCAGGGCCAGGACCCCGATAGGGTGGCTGCCCTCAATGATGGGAAACAGATCTGACTTTTTTATGCTTTTTTCCGCGTACCATGCGGCGTGGAGGGGGTCATCCTTTACGTGCGGGACCACCCCGGTCAAGGTCAGGGATTCCAGGAAGCATCGAACAAGGGGGTTTTCCCTGTGCTGGATGGAAACCCGGGCCCCCCTTCTTTCCAGCTCCCCTTCGGGGGTGTACATGCAGATCAGGGCCCCTTCCCGCATATCCTCCAGGTAGACCCTGGCATCCTCAGCCAGGGTCACGCGCTGGATTTCCCTCACCATGCAATGAAGGATATCAAGGAGGTTTTCCTTGTCGAAGGAGAGGATCTCTTCGATATAGGACATGGTTACCGATCTTGGCGCTGGGCCTCCCGGACAGGGGCGTCCGGTGAAAGGAGGGTGGAGAATGCCTCAACCTTGGCCAGGAAGGCTTCCTTTTCATCCGCGGGCACACTGGTAGCCTGGGGGACTTTCACGGTCTTGGGGTTGACGTAATGCCCGTTCTTGTACATGGCGAAGTGGAGATGGGGTCCGGTTGCCCGGCCGGATTTCCCGACGTAGGCGATAACCTGGCCCTGACGCACCGTTGAGCCGACCTTGATCCCCTTGGCGAAGCCGTTGAGATGGCAGTAGGCTGAGGAGTAGACTGAGTTGTGGCGGAGTTTCAGCCAGTAGCCGTTTACGGCATCGTACTTCTTCACGATCACCTTGCCGTCGCCGATAGCCATGATGGGGGTTCCCGTCGGGGCCGCGTAATCGATTCCGTAATGGGGGGTCACTTTTCCCGTGACAGGGTGAAGCCGGCGGCTCGTATATCCGGAAGAGATCCGGTTGAACCGCAGGGGGACCTTGAGAAACTGCTTCCGGAGGCTCGCCCCGGTCTCGTCGAAATAGTCCGTATTCCCGTTTTCCATCCGGTATTGAAAAGCCAGATACGGCCTGTCCCCGTTGACGAACCGGGCGGCGTGGATGGCGCCATAGCGGACGAATGCATCATCCCGGTAATATTTGTCGACCACGACAACAAAGGAATCGCCCTTTCTCAGATCGCGGAAAAAATCCACCTGCCAGGCGAAGATGTCGGCAAGGTTCAGGGCCAGGGCCGGATTTTCCCCGATGGCATCCACTGCCCCGAAAAGGGAGTCCTCGATGGCGCCCGAAAGCGTGACGCTCTGGATCCGGTAGGGGATGGGTTCGATGAGGATAGAGGGAGGGCCTTCTTCCTCGAATACCACGCGAACAATTTTCTCCTGGTCTGGTTCATAACGATATTCGACGATGCGGTCCTCCTGAAGGAGGATCTGATAGTCCCTTCCGGCGACGAGGCGGGAGGGATCGATCCCTTCCACCCTGGCGCGGGATATCTCGAGGATCTGGTCGTC
>JAFGWO010000142.1 GCA_016937135.1 Pseudomonadota bacterium | reverse complement strand
GCCACGACCCGCATGGGGCTTTTGTCCTCTCCCTTCCGGGATCGCTTCGGGGTGGTGTCGAGGCTCCATTTCTACTCCGTCCCTGAACTGACCGCTATTGTGGCCAGATCCTCCGTCATCCTCGGGGTAAAAGTTGAACCGGATACCGCTTGCGAGATCGCCCGGCGGTCGCGGGGAACGCCCCGGGTGGCGAACCGGCTTATGAGAAGGGCCAGGGATTTCTGCCAGGTTCGGGGCGAGGACGTCATCACCCTCGATATTGCCCGCCACACCCTCGAGCGGCTTCAGGTGGACGAGGGGGGTCTGGATTCCCTTGACCGCGCCGTCCTCGAGAGCATCATCCACAAATTCGGGGGGGGGCCTGTCGGGATCGAGACGATCGCGGCGGCGGTCGGCGAGGAAAGGGATACCATCGAAGACCTGTGCGAACCCTTTCTCCTTCAGGAAGGCTATATCCAGCGGACGCCGCGGGGCAGGACCGCCACCGAAATCGCTTACCGGCACCTCGGAAAGGTAAAAAAAGAGTCGGGATCACAAAAAGAACTTTTTGATCCCGACTGAAAAAGGTCCATAGAAAAAAAACCACCCTGCGGTTTTTCCTCCTTTTCCCGGTGATTCACCCTTTCTCCCGGCTGGTTCCCGTTTCCTCGAAGATGTTGGCCTCGCGGTTTTTCCGGACGCCGTCCGGGTGGAAGACCCTCCCGTTCATAGCGATGTGGACCCCTTCAGGAAGAATCTGGACCGCGGTGAGGGCTGCCCCGATATTGAAAATGGCATCCGTTCCCCGGAAGAGGGCGGGCTGCATGGCCCCCGTCAGGACAATGACTTTTCCAGGAAGCCCCTCGAGAAAACGGGCCGTTTCCACCATGGTGTCCGTCCCATGGGTGATGACCACCATCCGTTCGGGAAAATCCGCCGCGTTTTTCCGGATGACCAGACGGTCCTGGGCCGTCATGTCCAGGCTGTCCTTCCGAAGAAGGGACGTGACCTTTACCGGAACCGTGATGTTGGCATCGCGAAGGACCGCGGCGACCTGCGGTTCGCCTATTTCGAACGCGCTGGCCGCGTCGAAATAGACCTTGTCTATCGTTCCCCCCGTCGTCAGGATCCGGATCGTCTCGGGCATAACGGTTTCCCTTTTTTCCTACAGGTTGAGAAGGACTTTTTCGTGGGACAGGCGTTTCTCGAGCCTGCGGGCGATGAGGCTCATGGAGTAGCAGCAGATAAAGTAAAGGACGGCGACGCTTGTATAGATTTCGAAGGGATAGACCATAAGGCGGTTGTTGATCATCTGTGCCACGAAGGTCAGTTCGAGGACCCCGATGACAAAAGCGAGGGATGTGTCCTTGAAGATGGCGATAAACTGCCCCACGATGGCGGGGATCATCTGCTTCAAGGCCTGGGGGAGGATGATATGGCGCATCGTCTGCCAGTAATTCAAACCCGTGCTTTTGGCGGCCTCAAACTGCCCCCGCGGGATGTTCTGTATTCCCCCCCCGGACGATTTCGGCCAGATACGCCCCGGTAAACAGGGTCAGAGCTATGGTGGCGCTCCAGAACACGTTCAGGTAGGTCTTGATGAAAATGGGAAGGAAGAAATAGATCCAGAAGATGACCATAAGCAAAGGGGTGCCTCGGATGATTTCAATGTAGATAATGGAGGGAATCCTGATGAAGAGGATGGTGCTCAGGCGTCCGAGCCCCATGGCCAGTCCTATCCAGAAGCTGACTCCGATGGCGATCAGGGCCATGAGGATGGAAAAGCTCAGTCCGCCCAGACCCCAGAACAGTTCCGATTCCCCCCCGGCGGGGAACCTCCAGATCAGGAGGGTTCCCAGATTCTCCCAGACGATTTTCCAGTTTAACGAGGCCAGGCCGCGGCCTGCCACATAGAGGAGATAGACGAGCCCCCCGGCAAACCCCCCCCGGACCAGAAGCCCGAAGCCTCTTAAAAACCATCTTGCCGCAACGCGGATGCCGGCCTGGAAAGGGCTGTACTGCAGGACGCTCCGTTTTTTCCGGAAAAAGATCCAGCGGACGGGGCGGACAAGGACCCCCCAGATTCGCTCGAAAGGCCAGAACATCAGGTCGCCCAGGGTGGAGGCAAGGCTTTTTTCGGGGCGTTGGCCCACCCGGAGCCTGATGTTCACGGCATTGTTGAAGGAAGAGATGATGAGGGAAAGGGCCAGATAAATAAGGGTTGCGGCTGTGGTTGCCTCGAAGCCCCGGAAAGTCAGGGATTCGATCTGCTGGGATTGCCAGGTCAGTTCTCCAACCCCGACCACCATGGCCAGGGATGTGTTCTTCATATGGCTGAGGAATTCGCTTCCGAGGGGCGGGATGATCGCGCGAAAGGCAAGGGGCAAAATAATGGTGCGCAGGACCTGGAAATAGGTGAGTCCTGACGAATAGGCTGCCTCGAGAAGGCCCCTGGGGATGGACTGAAGGCCGGCCCTCACAACCTCGGCGATAAAGGAGGCGGTGTAGATGGAAAGGCCCGCGGTCGCCGACAGGAACTCGTAGCTGACAGGGGAACGGGAAAAAATCAGTTCACGGACGCCCACGGGAAGGGCCATCGGCATGGCAAAATACCAGAAAAACAGCTGGACCAGCAGGGGGGTATTTCTGAAAAACTCCACATAGGCGGTGGAGACCCAATAGACCGGCGCAAAGGACGAGAGGCGGCCCAGACCGATGATCGTCCCCAGGACGAGGGCTACCGCGGCGCTGATGAGCGTGATCAGGACCGTCAGCTTGAGGCCGGTGAGGAGGCTCAGGCCCAGGACCTCCCCGTAGGTCTGGTTGGTCCGGTAGAGGACCGACCACTCAAAGTCGTAGCCGAAATCGAAGAAGAAGCCCCAGTAAACAACGGCCCCCGCCACCAGGATCAGGAGGACAATGTACTGAAGCCATCGCTTTTCAAGCCAGTAGCCGAGCATCGGTTTTTTTGATTCTGCCGTTTTTCAGGATCAGGCGGACCCGCCAGCTTGCCGGGCCCGCCTGAAAAAAGTTAATATGTTTTGAAAATTACGGCCACATTTCGATTTTTTCGGTCATGGGGAAGAAATACTTGGTGTCAGGGCCATACCATTTGTTGTAGATCTTCATGTAGGTGCCATCGGCCCACATATCCTGGATGGTGAAGTTGATCGTGTCCCTCCACTTTGAATCATCCTCGGGAAGCCCGATGCCATAGGGCTCGTCGCTGAAGAAATCACCCACAAGCTCAAATTCCCCCGGCGCCTGGGCGGCGTAACCGAGGAGGATCGTGCTGTCCGTTGACCAGGCTTCGACCCTGCCCATGCGCAGGGCCTGGAAGCACTCGGATTCCTTCTGGAAGGAGATGACGTTCTTTTCGTAATCAGGATCGCCGAGGTCCTTGAGGAGGTTTTTGACGTTGATTTCGCTGGTTGTCCCCTGCATGGTCGCGATCTTCTTGCCCACGAATTCGGAAAGTTTGGTGTATTTTCCCTTTTTGGCGAGCATTTTCTGGCCATCGAAGAAGTAGGTGATGGAAAAATCGATGGATTTGTCCCGCTCCCTCTTGTGGGTCATGTTGGCTACCGACATGTCGATGCGGCCCTGCTGCACAAAAGCGATCCTGGTTTTGTTGGTTACCGAAACCCTTTCGAGCTTGGCCCCGATCCGCCGCGCGATCTCCTCGGCCATGTCCACGTCAAACCCCACCCATTCCTTGTTCTCGTTGTAGAAAGCGCCGGGGATCGAATCGGTCATGATGCCGGCCCGGACCACCTTGTCGGCCATGACCTTGTCGTAGGTTGGTCCGGCCAGAACGGGGGACGGAACCATCAGGGCCCCCGCCATCGCCAGGGCCACCGCAAGAAAAGCGATTCTCTGGATCTTCATGATTTGCCTCCTTTATGAGGAAATTGGGACAAAAGCCGCTCCGAAGGGGTGATCCCGACGGGGCGGGACCCGGTTAAACCCATTTTTTCAATGGGAAAGGATCTTGCTCAGGAAAGCTTTCGTCCGTTCGTTCACCGGGTGTGTAAAAAATTCGGCCGGGGTGTTTTCCTCCACCAGCTTGCCGTCGTCCATGAAAATTACGCGGTCCGCGACTTCCTTGGCAAAACCCATCTCATGGGTGACACAGACCATGGTCATTCCGTCCCTGGCGAGACTTTTCATGACATCCAGGACTTCATTTATCATTTCGGGATCCAGCGCGGAGGTCGGTTCATCGAAGAGCATTATCCTGGGGTTCATGGCAAGGCCCCGGGCGATGGCCACGCGCTGCTGCTGTCCTCCTGAAAGCTCCGAGGGATAGGCGTTGGCCTTGTCCGGAATGTTGACCTTGTTAAGGAGATCCAGGGCCGTCTCCTTCGCTTTAAGGGCATCCATGCGCCTCACAAGGCCGGGGGCCAAGGTGATATTCTCGAGGACTGTCATATGGGGGTATAGATTGAACTGCTGGAAAACGAAGCCGATCTCGGCCCTGAGGAGGGTCAGATTGGTCTTGGGATCGGAAAGGTCCATCCCGTCGACAACGATGCGCCCCTCCTGGATGGGTTCAAGTCGGTTGATGGTCCTTATGAGTGTGCTTTTCCCGGAGCCGCTGGGACCACAGATAACGACCACTTCCCCCTGTCGGATCTGAAGGTTGATGTTGTTGAGGACGTGGAGAGGCCCAAACCACTTGTTGACGTCAACGAAAAGGATCAAGCGGTCCTCCCGGGGCAATACCTGGATCCGAGAAAGGGTTGCGGTTTCCGCTGATATTTATAGCACAATGATCGCAGGAACTGAAAGGGATTGGTGGGGTAGGGATCGGAAGGGCAGGGGGGGGCAATGTCCGGGTTTTCCCCGGGAATTTCACAGTGGGAGGTAGACAGGGCCCGGGTTTTCCCCAATCCCCCGGCATGGGGCAAAGGGGATCCGTTTCTCCGGCGTGCAAGACCTCATTTCCAGATTTCGATGTCCATGGATTCGGGGGTGACATTTTCCACAAAGACGTTCAGGTCCCCGAAATCCATGGAAGCGATCTCCTCCGCCAGGTTTACGGGGGAGGTAAAGACCTCGATGGTTTGAGCGGCATCAGACGCGGGATTTTCCAGTCGGGCCACGAACATCGATTGACCCGTGAGAACGCTGATAAAATCCCGCTGGTTCACAGGATCAGGGTTGGGAAAGATCAACCGGATCGATGATGGAGTCCGTGTGTATCCAAGAGAGTCCAGGAGACCGGCAAAGGAATCCAGTAGAACATGCACTGTCCTGTTTATGAAAACCTCATTTGCCAGGATCCTTTCCTCTTCCCTGAGGGTCCGGAAATAATCCGGATAGCTGATTCTCGCAATCAGGTTGCCGACGGGGTCCGATGTCTTCAGGGGGTCCCTGGCGAGATGGATGCCCCGCTCGTCGACGCAGATATCCTCCCGGTTGCGTGAGAGGAGGGAAATGTCCAGCATCTCAAGGGATTTTATGACGGTGTTCCGGAAAGCCTCCCTTTCCGCAAGGTCCCTGGCCTTTTCCAGTTCCAGAAAAATGTCGTTGTTGCCCGTAAACCCCTTCCTCCATATCCCGGCCTCAAAAAAACCGCAAAGGGGCGCCGTTCCGGCAACCGTGACGAACTTCTGTCTGCCGAGGGGCACAGCTTTGTCTTTGCCATCCGGATCAACTTCGGGAAAAACCCGTTCCAGGGCCAGGGCAAGATCAGCCTCGGCTGCGAGATCGAAGCCGGGATAATAGGCCCTTATTTCCCCTTCTTCATCCACGAGAATGACAGCCGAGGAACCGGGAAGGCCCAGGGTCTGTAGTATCTCCCCTTTCTGGTCAAAAAGGACCGGATGTGCTATCTTCCCACGGAAATTTTCAAACCGTTCCAGGAAGCGTCTTATGCGGCTGACGTCCGTTTGCGTGTCCTCATTGATCGCCAGAACCTTGAGGTTTTCCTCACCGAACCTCTCCTGGAAAGCCCTCAGGGAGAGAAACCCTTCCTCGCAGGAGTGATCGTAGATGGACCAGAACCAGAGTACGGCTGGGCGGGCTTCCGTCCGGGAGGCGGGGGGGTAAATGTTGTTTCCCTGGGCGTCAAGGAGGGTGAAATCCTGGGGAAGGCTCCGGATGGGCAGGTCCGCCGGAGACGGAGGCTGGTTTCCGGTTTCCCAGGATAAGGCCGTTCCCGGGAAGGAAAAAAAGGTTGCGATAAGGAGCATGACAAGAGCGGATCGAACAGGCATGGGGCCTCCCTTTCGGGCGAGGATAAAAAGTCCGGTTTTCGGGATCAGGACCATGATATTAACACATCGCTTCCGGCTGTCCATGGTGTTGGCCCTTCTCCTGGCCTGTCTGGCAGGTTCGTCGTGTCTTTCCGGATCCCAGCCCCAGGTTGCGGACGGCGCCAAAAAGCGCCTTTCCGTTCACGTCACGAATGTCGTCGACGGGGACACAATGGTTGTCCAGGGGGGGGATCGGATCCGCTTCCTTGGGATCGATGCCCCTGAAAAGGGGGAGGAATATGCCGACAAGGCAAGGGAAAGGGTCCAGGAACTGGTCAAGGGACCTGTTGACCTTTTCCTCTGCGAGGATAAGGATGATTACGGAAGATATCTCGGGGTTGTCATGATAAAGGATTCCAACGTGAATCTGACCCTCCTCCAGGAAGGTCTCGCCAGGCCGATGCTGATCCCCCCGTGCGGAAACCCCGTCGCCATGGATGTCCTTCTAGCCTCGGGACCGGCTCTCCTCTCGCGAAAGGGCATCTACTCCGGGGAGTCCTTCGAGTGGGTAGAGCATGAGAACGCCCGGGAAAAAATCGGGCGCCAGGCCGTCGTCAGGGGGCGCATCCTGAACCTCCACAGGGGAAAGCGGGCCTGGCATCTGAATTTCGGTCAGGATTACAAGACCGATTTTACGGCGGTTCTCTTTCCGGAGGGAAGAAGCCATTTCCGGAACCTGGGGCTGGATCCGGCTGACCTGGTCGGACGGGAGGTCCTCGTTCTCGGAAAGGTCAAGGAGTATGACGGGCCTGAGATCATTATCCAAAGGCCCGAACAGATCATTCCCCTGCAATAGGGGGAACCTGGCATTCTGCAGGAGGTTTCATTGCGCAACTTCCTTGTTTTTCTGGCCGCCTTTTTCGCGGTCGTTCTGGGGTTTTTCTTTATGGACAGTAAAACCGCGCTGATTTCCCGGGAAAGCGCGGTTGCCCCCCTGCGGATCGAGGGGAAAGGCATGGAGGCCAATGCCAAAGGGGTTCAGGAACTGGCCAAGGGGCACAACGAGATCGCCATCGCGTCCCTGAGGACCGCCGATCGCCTCCAGCCCGGGAATTCCGTCATCAGGAGAAACCTGAGCATCGCCCTTGCGCGGGCAGCAATGGAAAAGGAAAGAGGGGAATCAGAAGCCATGGAGCTTCTCCATGAGTCCCTTGATCTCTGGCCTCAAAACCCCGAGGGACTCGATGGGATGTCCACCGTTCATTTCAGGAACGCCAGGTATGGAGAGGCTCTTCCGTATGCGATCAAACTTCGGGGAGTCCTCCCCGACAGGCCTGAACTGGACGCCTTTATTGCCTATCTTGAGGAAAAGGCCGAACTCGTCGAGGGTATGACGGCTGAAGAGGGGGACCGGTTCCGCCTCCTTTACAGCGGTGAGAGGAAGCTCGAATTTGAAGGGGAGATCATCGCTGTGCTCCAGACGGAAATGGACGCCCTGACCGCGTCCCTGGGGGTTTTCCCTGAGGACCCGGTGGATGTCCTTATCCTGACCGAGGATCTGGGCGAACGTTCAGAGGCCTTTTTGCCCTTCGTGGAGGGCCTGTACGACGGGCAGATCAGGCTTTTCGTCGGCGAAGGGATAAAGGACAGGGAGAGATTTATAAGGACGGTCCGTCATGAGATGGTCCACGCCCTCCTTCACCGCGTTTCAGGGGATATCCCCGCATGGGTGCACGAGGGGCTCGCTCAAAAAGTCGGGGAAGAACCCTCCGAGGAGAGGATCAGAAAAGTCCGGGAATTTATCAGGGCATCCATCTCCCGGGGGTACGGCGTTGATCTGGAATCCCTCGGTCCTTCCTTCATCGAATTTGAGGAGGGGGAAAGATCGAGGGCCTATGCTGTGAGCCTCCTGTTCATGGATTGGGTCGAAAAAAAATACGGGCAGGGGGTGATTCCCAGGTTTGTTTCGGAGATTTCCACCGGGACCCCCGCCGCCGCCGCCATGGTCAAGGTGACGGGAGTGCCCTTCGAGAAGATGGAGCGGTCCTTTAATGAATATCTTACGCAAGGTTCCTAGGCGATGTCTTTAGTAGCCATCGTCGGCAGACCCAATGTGGGGAAATCCACGCTGTTTAACCGGATCCTCGGCCGCAGGCAGGCCATCGTGGAGGATGTCCCCGGGGTCACTAGGGACCGGAATTACGGCGCCGCTTCCTGGTCCGGGAAAGAGTTCACTTTGGTCGACACCGGAGGCCTCGATCCCCTCGCCGAAGAGGGGCTGTTCTCCCTTACGAAGAAGCAGGCCCTTCTGGCCGTTGAACAGGCCGATGTCCTCCTTCTGGTCCTGGATACCAAAACAGGGGCTACCAGCGTCGACCAGGAGGTGGCGGACCTCCTGCGAAAAAGCCATAAGCCCGTCCTGGTGGCGGCCAACAAGGCGGAAGGTAAGGGGGGGGAACTGGAGGCCTCCGCCTTTTTCCGCCTTGGAATGGGCAATGTGTATCCCCTTTCCGCCCTCCATGGAAGCGGGGTGGCGGAACTTCTCGATGCCCTCGTGGAAATTCTCCCTGAAAAGGACCCGGTTTTGGAAAAGGAGCATCACATCCGGGTAGCCGTGATCGGGCGCCCCAATACGGGCAAATCCACCCTGGTCAACCGCCTCTTAGGGGAGGAAAGGGTTCTGGTTTCCGATATTCCGGGCACGACCGCGGACGCTGTGGACATAATCCTTGAGAGGGAGGGAAAGGGATACCTCCTCATCGATACGGCCGGCGTCCGGAAAAAGAGCAGGGTCAGCAAGGGGATGGAACATTACAGCGTGTTAAGGACCCTGGGCGCGGTTGAGCGATGCGACGTCAGCCTCCTGCTTCTGAGCAGCGATGAGGGTCTGGTGGACCAGGACCTGAAGATAGCCGGTCTGGTCCACGACCGCGGCAAGGGCCTCGTTGTTTGTATGAACAAGTGGGACCTCGTCGACAAGGATCACAGGACCTTCGACGGTCTGGTCAGGGACATCAGGGAAAAGATGTTCTTTTTTGCCCATGCCCCCATCCTTTCCATTTCAGCCCTGACCGGGCAAAGGGTGGAGAGGATATTCGAGGCCATTGAAGAGGTTTTCGGGGAGGCCGGCAGGAAGATCCCCACGGGCCAGCTTAACGAGGCTATTCGTCAGGCTGCGGAAAGATTCCAGCCCCCGGTGGTTCGCGGCAGCAGGATACGGTTCTTCTATGCCACCCAGGTAGGGGTGCACCCCCCTTCCTTTGTCATTTTCACCAGCCGCCCGGGGGATATCCGGGAAAACTATATCCGCTACCTCGAGAGGTTCCTGAGGGAAACCTTCGGTTTCCAGGGCACTCCCGTCCGCCTTTTCTTTCGCAGGGGGAGGGAGGAAAAGGGGAGAAAAAAGAAGGAATAGGGAAGAAAGAAGAGGGAACAGGGAATAAAAATAACAGGTAAAATTATGTGGGAAAATGGTCGTCAATCATTAAGGGAAAATTAGATGCTTTCCTTCCCACTTCCCTTTTCCCTCTTCGCTTTTTTTTCATGAAAGCCTACCTCGATATCGAAACCACCTTCGATGGCCGCATCAGCGTCATCGGAATCCATATCCCCGGAAGACAAATGATCCAGCTCGTCGGTCATGAGGTGACCGACCTGAATCTGGATGAGGCTCTGGAGGGTGTCGAAACGGTGGTGACTTTCAACGGAACGGTTTTCGATCTGCCCTTCATCAAAAGGGTTCTCGGGTACGATATCCTTCAGGTTGCCGGGCACCGTGACCTTCTGAAGGACTGCCGGAAACGGGGCCTGCGCGGAGGGCTTAAAAGGATGGAGATCCTTTTCGGCATCGGGCGAACGGCTTCTGTCACGGATGGAAGTCTCGCGCCCGGGCTCTGGTTTCGCTATGAGACCCATGGGGATGAGGGGGCCAGGAAGAAGCTTCTTGACTACAACCGGGAGGATTGCCTTAATCTGGAAACCCTCGAGGATGTCCTCGAAGGAACCGGAAGCGGGAGCTCTTTCGGGCCGCCGGACGGAAAGGAAGGAAAATGATCATGGATTGGGAATTTCTAAAGAACGAATACCTGGGCAATCCCCTGCGTTCCTGGGCCATGGCCCTCGCGGTTTTCACCTTCGGCTATTTTCTGGTGGTCCTGATCGTTCGATTCCTGGGGGGAAAGCTTGCCTCCCTGTCTAAAATGACCATTTCCAGGCTGGACGATATGATAGCCGACCAGGTCAAAAACCGGACGAGCAAGGTCTTCATCTTCTTTCTTGCCCTTAACATGGCGTCCCAGGTTCTGACGCTGCCAGAAAAACCCGCCGGTCTGATCCGTGCATCCCTTTTACTCGCCCTGACCCTTCAGCTCGGGATATGGGGCAGCGGCATCATAAACTATGTGGTCCGAGGCCGGGCGGCCAGGGACGGTGAGGACAGCCTTAATCTGGAGGCCTACTCGGTCCTGACCTTCATCATCAAGACCACGATGTGGGTACTCCTGGTCCTCCTGGCCCTCAATAACCTGGGGATCCAGATCACGACCCTTATTGCCGGCCTCGGGGTCGGCGGCATCGCGGTGGCCCTCGCGCTCCAGAATATCCTGGGGGACCTCTTCGCATCCCTGTCCATCGTGCTGGACCGTCCCTTCATCATAGGGGATTTCATCATCGTCGGAGACCAGATGGGCAACGTCGAACACGTCGGGTTGAAGACCACCCGGGTCCGCAGCCTGTCGGGGGAACAGCTGATCTTTTCCAATACGGACCTTCTTGCCAGCCGGATCAAAAACTACCAGCGCATGGAGGAGAGACGGGTCTTTTTCAAGATCGGGGTGATCTACCAGACTCCGCGGGAAAAACTGGAAAAGATCCCAGGCCTCGTCCAGGGGGTCATCGAGGGACAGGAACTGACGCGCTTTGACCGGGCCCATTTCTCGGGATTCGGCGATTTTTCCCTCGACTTCGAATTCGTCTACTATGTCCTGGACAAGGAATTCAATGTCTACAGGGATGTCCAACAGAAGGTCCTTCTGGGGGTCCACAGGGTCTTTGAGGAGGAAGGGGTTGAGTTCGCCTACCCCACCCAGACCGTGTTCCTCGAAAGG
>JAFGWO010000141.1 GCA_016937135.1 Pseudomonadota bacterium | reverse complement strand
TCGGGCGCCTGGCCCAGGGCGACCTCGGTCGCTCCTACAAGAGGAAGACGCAGGTCACCGAGCTGATCCTGAGTCGGCTTCCGGCAACCCTTCTGCTCATGGCGGGGGCCATTTTCTTCGAGCTGGTCATAGGTCTCACGGCCGGGATCCTCGCGGCGACGCGGAGGGGAAAAAAAACGGACAACGCGGCCATGGTGCTGTCCTTTATCGGGGTATCCGCCCCCCAGTTCGTCCTGGGGCTCCTCCTCCTTTACACGTTTTCCAATCTCCTTAACCTGTTTCCCCTTGGAGGGTACGGAACCTGGCGCCACCTCTTCCTTCCGGCCCTCACTTTGGGGATCACAGGGGGAGGATGGTATTCACGCATGATGCGTTCGAGCATGGTGGATGTCCTGATGCAGGACTACATCAGGACCGCGAGGGCCAAGGGGGTCAAGGAGTCAAGTGTGGTTCTTGTCCACGCCCTTCGCAATGCGATCCTGCCCGTCATCACCATGGTGGGGCTTGATATCGGCTTTTTCATGAGCGGGGCGGTTGTTGTGGAGTCCGTCTACGGTTGGCCCGGGATCGGGCAACTCGCCTGGCAGGCCATTCAGGTGATCGACATCCCCATTATCATGGGGGTGACCCTGGTGGCCGCGTTATCCATCGTTCTGGGGAATTTCCTCGCCGACCTGGTCCTTCCGCTGGTGGACCCGAGGCTGAGGACTCAATGAACCTGGGGGAAAAGGAGGTCGGAATGAAAAAGGTTACAGTACTGATGTTGGCCTTGTGCTTTTTGCTCACGGTTCCGTTGATGGTAGGAGCACAGGAGATCAAGCAGGGCGGGTCCATGATCGTCACCTACAAGGACGATGTGGTCACCCTGGACCCGGCCATCGGGTATGACTGGCAGAACTGGTCCATGATCAAGTCCCTCTTCTCGGGCCTGATGGACTACAAACCCGGGACGACGGAACTGACCCCGGACCTGGCGGAAAGCTACACCATCTCCGACGACGGGCTGACCTACATCTTCAAGCTGCGCAAAGGGGTGAAGTTCCACAACGGCCGGGAACTCACCGCCGAGGACATCAAATACTCCCTGGAAAGGACCATCAACCCCAAGACCCAGAGCCCGGGCCAGGGGTTTTACGGAATGATCAAGGGATTTGATGAGCTGGCAGGTGGCAAGGCGTCCAGTCTTTCGGGGATCACCGCTGTGGACAAGTACACGGTGCGGTTTGACCTCAGCCGCCGGGATGCCACCTTCCTGCACGTCCTTGGGCTGAATTTCGGCTTCGCGGTGCCCAAAGAGGAGGTCGAAAAGTATGGGGAGGACTTCGGTAAAAACCCGGTTGGGACGGGGGCCTTCTATCTCAAGGAATGGAAGCTGGGTCAGAGGGTCGTCTTTGCAAGATACAAGGACTATCACCACAAGGGGATCCCGCGCCTCGACGAAGTCACTTTCGAGATCGGACAGGAGCCCACGGTGGCTCTCCTCCGGCTCCAGCGGGGCGAGGTCGACATCCTGGGCGACGGGATTCCGCCTGCCCGGTTCGTCCAGATCATGCAGGACGAAAAGTGGGGCAAGCTTGTGGTCGAGGGCGGACAGCTCCAGACCGGGTATGTCTCCATGAACGTGAAGATGAAGCCCTTCGACAACGTCAAGGTGCGCCAGGCCGTCAACATGGCAATCAACAAGCAGCGCATCGTCCAGATCATCAACAACCGGGCCGTAGTCGCCAATCAGCCGCTGCCGCCGTCCATGCCGGGTTACGATAAAAATTACAAAGGGTATCCGTTCGATCCCGACAAGGCCAAGGCCCTCCTGGCGGAAGCCGGCTATCCTGAAGGTTTCGAGACGGAGCTTTACGTGATGAACGTTGACCCCAACCCCCGCATCGCCCAGGCGATCCAGCAGGATCTCGCGAACATCGGCATCAAGGCCGAGATCAAGAACCAGAGCCAGGGAACGGTCATCGCCGCCGGCGGGGAGCCCGACCAGGCGCCCATGATCTGGTCAGGCGGGATGGCGTGGATCGCGGATTACCCTGACCCCTCCAACTTCTACGGGCCCATCCTGGGCTGCGGCGGAGCTGTCGTCGGCGGCTGGAACTGGGCCTGGTACTGCAACGAGGAGGTCGAGAAGATGGCCGTCGAAGCGGATTCCATGAGCGAGGCCGGCCGCGAGGAAGAACGCATCGACCTCTGGAGGAAGACCTATCTCAAGATCATGGAGGATGCCCCCTGGGTTCCCATCTTCAACGAGCAGAGGTTCACCATGCACACTGAGAGGATCAGCGGAGACCCCAAACTTTTCGTCGACCCGGTGCATATCCCGGTAAATTACGAGAATGTTTATGCGACAGATGCAAAGTAATCACAGAATCGATATCGAGACCTTTCATTTCGGGTGGGATAACAGCATTAAGCCCGTCCTGACCATTGCCCCCGGCGACGTGGTCCAGTTCGACGCCATGGATGCGGGGGGGGGACAGATCATGCCTGATTCCGGTCTTGAGGATGTGAGCCGGATCGATTTCGGCCGGGTCAACCCCGCCTTCGGGCCTGTGGTCATCGACGGGGCTCAGCCCGGGGACGCGGTAAAGATCAACATCCTCGCCCTCGAAACCGAGGGCTGGGGCTGGACCGCGAATATCCCCGGCTTCGG
>JAFGWO010000014.1 GCA_016937135.1 Pseudomonadota bacterium | reverse complement strand
GGGGAACCCGGCGGTAAGGTAAACGACGAGGGCCTTGCGGCCCGAGGAGAACACTTTTGCGATGCGTTCCATTGTCTTTTCCTTGCCCGTTGGAGTGATATGTTAAAAAGAAGAATAGGGAAGCGGGAAGCGGGAAGCGGGAAGGAAAAAAGCACGAGCGAAGATCTCTTCTCTCTTCCCTTTTCTCTATTCCTTTTTTCCCTTCTCCCTTCCTGCTTCCTATTCGCTCTTGGCCCTTAACAGCGTTTCCATGTCCTTGTCCCCTCTCCCGGAGAAGCAAAGGACGATCTTCCTGCCCTTGAGTTTCTCGCGGTTGAGCCCGACCCAGGCAACCGCGTGGGCAGTCTCGAGGGCGGGAAGGATCCCTTCCTCCCGGGTGAACCTCAAGGTGGCCTTCAGGGCCTCCTCGTCGGAGACATCGCAGTAGCTGACCCTCCCCGTGTCCTTCCAGAAGCTGTGCTCCGGGCCAACTCCGGGGTAGTCGAGGCCCGCCGAGACCGAATGGGCCGTGACAACCTGGCCATCCCCATCCTGAAGGAGATAGCTGTGGCTCCCGTGAAAGATCCCCGGCGTTCCCAGGACGAGGGAGGCGCCGTGCTCCCCTGGCTTCTGGCCGACGCCGCCAGCCTCCACCCCGACCATCTCCACGGGGTCGTCGATGAATGGGTAAAAAAGCCCCGCGGCGTTGCTCCCGCCCCCCACGCACGCCACCACCAGGTCCGGGAGGCCGCCGTGCTTTTCACGGAACTGCTCCTTCGCTTCCTTCCCTATGACCGACTGGAAATGCCGGACCATGGTAGGGTAGGGGTGGGGCCCCACGCACGAGCCGAGGACGTAGAAGGTATCCTCTACGTTCCTCACCCAGTCCCTCAGGGCCTCGTTGACGGCGTCCTTCAGGGTTCCGGCCCCCTGGTGGACCGGCACCACCTCGGCCCCAAGGAGCTTCATCCTCTCCACGTTGAGGGCTTGGCGATGGATGTCCTCGACCCCCATGTAGACGATGCACGGGAGACCAAACAGGGCCGTCGCGGTGGCCGTCGCCACGCCGTGCTGGCCGGCGCCCGTTTCGGCGATGATCCTTCTCTTGCCCATCCTCATGGCGAGGAGGACCTGTCCGATGGTGTTGTTGATCTTGTGGGCGCCCGTGTGGTTCAGGTCTTCCCTCTTCAGCTCCAGGATCATATCTTTTCCGGATCCGGCGAAACGGGCGGCCGTTGTCAACGGCGTCGGACGTCCCGAAAATTCTTTTAAAACCTTTTCCACGCTGCGGTTGAATTCCTCGTCGGCCGCCGCGGAGAAAAACCCCTCCTCCAGTTCGGCTACCGCCGGCATGAGGATCTCCGGCATGAACTGACCCCCGTAGGGGCCGAAAAATGGATCTCTGCGCTCTGCGCTGTTACCCGATATGGACACTTTTTCCTCCCGATTGAGCGGCGGCCCGCCTTGCCGCCTGGATGAAGCTTTCCATTAATGCCCTGTCCTTTATCCCTGGCCCGGTCTCCACCCCTGAAGCTGCGTCGACGCCGAAGGGACCAAGGGTTTTAATGGCCTCGGCGACGTTTTCGGGGCTCATTCCGCCCGCGATGAAAACCCGCCTAGACTCGCATAATTTCGTTGCCAGATGCCAGGGAAAAACGACGCCGCTGCCCCCCAATGCGCCGCTGACTTTCGAGTCCAGCAGCAGGGCGGCGACATCGAACCGCTCGAGGTCCCTGATGTCCTCTTCCGAGGCGACCCTCACGGCTTTTATTACAGGCAGATCCATTTTCCGGCAACAGGAGGGATCTTCATCGCCGTGCAGCTGGACGGCATTCAAATGCAGGAAGGAGGACAGGTCGTTTATAACCCGCGGGTCTTCATTGGCGAAGATCCCCACGCTCAGGACGAAGGGGGGAAGAGACGCGATGATATCCCTCGCAGCGTAAGGGTTGAGGTACCTCCTGCTTTGGGGGACAAAGTTAAAGCCCAGAAGGTCCGCTCCCGCCGCGCACGCGTCCAGGGCGTCCCGGCGCCTCGTGATCCCGCATATTTTTACCCGAATGTTCAAGAAAAGACCCCCGTAATATAGTCCAGAGTCCAGTGTCCAGAGTCCAGAGTGGGAAAACCGTTCATCGTGTATCGTGAGGGAGGAGAAAGAGCGAATTGAGCCTTCGACACGCTCAGCCCAGGGAATTGAGGATTGAGGATCAAAGAGCGCCTTTGCGACCCCCAAAATTTTCTCGCTTTTCAATCCTCAATTGGCTTTTTCGACTTTATCCCCTTTATCCCCTTTATCTCTGTTTATTCAGGTTCTTTCTGTCCTTCCTTTGCGGTTTGGTGCTCTTTATGAAGGAGGAAGTTTACAGCCTCGTTTCTTCCCTATTCACTCTTCCCTCTTCTGTTTTTCCCCTGCGGCCCCCCGGCGCAAAAACCTGTTGATTAACAGGGACCCTGCTTCGTCCCTTGGACTGCGCCGAGGCAAGTGAAGGGGATGGAAAAGGCTGGAATACGGAAGGAGGAAGAGGGATCTTCCGTGACCGGTGACTCGTGATTGGAAAAACCGATCACCAGTCACTAATCACGAATCACTTCCCCTCCTCGCCTGCCCGTCATTCCTTCTCCCTTTCTCCTTCCTCCTTCTTCCTTCCGGTTTTTCCCTTCTTCCGCCATTTCCCCCAGCAGGGCCCCCGGGTCTTCAGCCG
>JAFGWO010000140.1 GCA_016937135.1 Pseudomonadota bacterium | reverse complement strand
TTTAAAACATCCTTCCCCCACCCCGCGGACCGGTTTTCCCGGCAGGCAGTCATACCGCGCCATCTTTTCCCTGAAAAAGTCGAAAGGCCCCGAAATTTGTTGGTAGACCTGGTACACGAGATTTTCGAAATCCGTACGGGGTTTGTTCCCGGTATGAAATGACACCCATCCCGCACTGCGGCGGCCTCCGGCAGGTGATAAAATAAAAATGAGGATGACAGGGGCGATCCGCCAGGGGTCAGGGGCCGTTGAGAGAGAAACCCGGGACGATGACCCAGGGAGGGATGTATGAGCGATCCGAAGTCAGAGTTCATGTTAAAAATAATGCCCTGGCTGACCCAACTGCTGGATATCGCCCGCCATGACCTTCGTTATCACATGGCGCGGGGGGAGCTCCAGGAGGGGGACCTGACTGAAGAGGAGATAGTGGGTGAAACCCTCATCGTGGCCTTTAATGGAAGGTCCCGAAAACCTCGCAACGTGTCCTGGCGGCTGTGGTTGTTCCGGCTGGAGGACAGGATCATGCACAGGCTCATTGGAAGGGAGGAGAAAAACCGGAGCCGCTGGGCTTTCTCCATGGATGAGCCCATTCCTGATCTTGAGGCTCCTCTTGGCGATGACGTTTTCTGGGACTGGTACCAGCCGGATGAAAAGGACCGCTGGGAGGACGTTCTGTGCGGATATGAACCTTTGCCCGAAGAACTGATCGCCAAAGCCGAAAAAGCGGCGGCGGATCTCGAACCGCCCGACAGACGGGCATGGCTCCTCCACGGGAAATTCAACTTCACCGTCCCCGAGGTGGCGCAGATCCTTCAAAAGCCGCCTTCCTCCGTGGCAAAAACGATCCGGCACACCGGGGAGAAATTAAAGGGACTCGTAAGGGTAAGGGAGAAAACGGATTAAAAAATGGGCAGGGCATCAACAAATATGGTAAAATTCACATGATGAAACGGTTCTGGAAATACACGAAATACACGCGCGCGGCTTTTCTGGTCCTCTGCGCGGGGTTGCTCTGCTCATGCTGGGGCTCCGCAGAGGTCTATTACGGGGATCCATACTACTACGATCCGCGGCCCCCTGATTATGTGGGGACTTACCGCCTCCTGGGTTTTGACGTGGACTACTACGATTACTACGACCCTAATATTTACCTGGGTTCGGAATACGAGGGGGATTTCTACGATTTTTGGGGGGAATTGCGGGTTGGCTCCTACTCCATAACGCAAAAAATATATGTCCGGCCCGGACCAAACGATGAATCTGAATTATATTTTGAGATGGAAGACGATTACACAGTCTACTACACTGACCCACCCTATGAGGGGGTCTTTGATTTCTATTACAACAATTACGGAATTTACGATTACTACGAGGACATGTATTTTTCCTATTCAGGGTCCCTGCTGACCACGGTTTCCTACACCTGCAGCGCCTCTCTGGGACTTTGCTGGGAGGAGTGGGATTACTGGGAAAAGGTTTCGGACTGGCCGTAGCCGTTCCCGGAAAAATTCCTGCCTGGAACGCGGCGGCTCAATGGGGCAATCCCCACCAATCACCTTGAGGCCATTTTTATTGTTTATAGCGGCTTTATAGCCTTTTATTGAAATTTCTTTCACAGGAGGTTGCCCATGAGCGTTGCCAAGGTCATTGAGATCATCGCGGAATCGCCCGACAGTTTTGAGGATGCCGTTAATGTAGGGATCCAGAGGGCCTTGAAAACCCTGACGGGCGTCCAGGGGGCCTGGGTCAAGGAACAGAAGGTCATGGTGGAAGGGGGCAAGGTCACCGGGTACCGGGTGGATCTGAAGGTGACATTCCTCCTAGAGGATTGATCCCTACTTAAGCCGCCCGCACAATGGGGCGGTTTTTTTCGTCCCCTGTCTTCCCTTTCGGGGGAAGCGGGGGTATTTTTTTATCGATAAGCGCCGCACCAACCGGAACAGCGGGCAGGAAAACCAGGAGCTGGTCCAATCAGCTTGAAAAAGGTAAAAAAGTCTCAATGGACGTTCCAGACCTGCCTGGCCGCATTTAACATGCGTTGGTCGGGTCCCTCCCTGGCTGCCGGGAGCACCAACTGGCTGGCCCCGAGGCAGCCTGCCAAGGACAATATCCGGGAGACCACCGAAAGGCTTGAGTCACAGTCCCCGCAAGAACAGCAAAATGCCGTCAGTAATGAACTGTTCGACGTGGTCGCCGGTTTCCGGGCGCAGGGCGAAAGGGGGGGCAAGTGATGAATTCCCGACCTCCCCGAACCCATGGCCATCGGACAGCTTCTTTATGGAGGGTCTGTCGGGGATTCTCCAGGTCCAGGTGGTTGTCCCGGCCACAGGTGCGGCATGCAGCGTCCGGGTGTTCCGGACGCAACGGTTGCGCCATGAAAACCTCCTTTATCCCCCGGAAAAGCGCCCAGGATTCTTTCCAAAGTGACAACCATGGGTATTGAAAGAGTAGTGAAAGGGAGCGGCCGCCCAGCCCAAGGCCTGGCTCCGATGAGCTGCCTGATGATTTTTTTCCTCGTCGGGATTTTTTTGCTGATTGCTGCCCCAGAGGCGGAGGGGGAGGGACTGACGCTGGAGGTCCGGGTGGAGGGGGTATCGGGGGAGCTTCGTGAAAACGTCCTTCTCCTGCTGGGAATCGAAAGGCGGAAGGACCATCCTTTCCTTACGCCGGCCATGATTCGGAGTTTACACACAAACGCTCCCGGGGAGATCCGGTCAGCCCTGGAACCCTACGGCTTCTACCAGCCCGACATCGAAGGGGACCTCCAATCGGACGGCGAGGGGTGGACGGCGGTCTACCGCATCGTTCCCGGAGTCCCGGTCCGCGTCAGGAGGGTCGATGTGCAGGTTGCCGGTGAAGGCAAGGGGCGTCCGGAGGTTGTGAATGCCCTGAAGCGTTTCGACCTGGGCGTGGGGGACGTCCTGGTCCACCGTGGTTACGAGGAGGGGAAACGCCTCATTTTAAACGCCCTGCGCGAGGGAGGGTATCTCGATGCCAAATTCTCTTCCAGTGACGTAGCGGTGGATCCCGAGGCCGGGAGTGCGGACATAGCTCTAAATCTTGACACCGGGCCAAGGTTCCTTTTTGGCCCTGTGACGTTCTTTCAGGATTTCCTCGAGGAAAGATACCTTCGGGGGTTCGTCACCTTCCGACAGGGAGAACCCTATACGCTGAAGGCCCTTCTCGACCTGGAAAGGGCGCTCACGGGAACCCGCCAGTTCCTTCAGGTTGATGTGCGGGCCTCGAGGGACGAAGCCGACGGGCTCGAGGTTCCGGTCGAGGTGAGACTCACCCCGGGACCCTCCCAGCAGTTCACCGCCGGCGTGGGGTACGGGACGGACACGGGTGCCAGGGGGCGGATCGGGTGGGAACACAGGAGGGTTACCCCGGGAGGGCGGCGCATCCGGACGGATCTGCAGCTATCGGAAGTGAACCGGGAATTCTCGTCGAAATACACTGTCCCCTTGAAGCGTCCCCTGACGGATCATCTGGATTACACCCTGGGCTGGAAGCAGGAAAATGTGGAAGATGTCGAGCGCGAAACCTATCTCCTCGGCGCAAGCCTGTCCAGGCAGAGGGGAAAACTCCAGGAGACCTTTTTCCTGAATTTCGAGCGCGAGGATTTTACGGTGGGAATGGATTCCGGCACGACGCTTCTCCTCGTTCCCGGAGTGTCGTGGTCCAGGGTCGAGGCTGATGACCGGATTCGGACGTCCAGGGGCTACAAGGGCATCCTCGAGCTGAAAGGGGCCTCGAAGGGTCTGCTGTCGGACACCGATTTCACCCAGGCGGCGTTTCACTTCAAAGGCATTCTTTCAGCGGGGGAGAGCGTCCGGTTTCTGGCCCGGGCGGACCTCGGGACCAGCTGGGTCGGAGAATTCTCCGACCTTCCGCCCTCGCAGCGGTTTTTCGCTGGAGGGGATCGGAGCGTGAGGGGCTTTGCCTACAACTCGCTGGGGCCGAAGGACAGCTCCGGCAACGTGGTGGGAGGAAGATACCTGGTTGTGGGGAGCCTCGAGGCGGAGTTCTTCCTCGCGAGGAACTGGAGCCTCGCCGCTTTCTTCGATACGGGAAACAGCCTTAACGATCTGGACGATTTTCCGGGCCAGCTCGAACAGGGGGCGGGGATCGGCGGGAGGTGGCATTCCCTCATCGGCCCGATCC
>JAFGWO010000139.1 GCA_016937135.1 Pseudomonadota bacterium | reverse complement strand
GGACCTGACAAGGTTCTACCGGGGGCCTCTGACGGCAACCAGCGCCAATTTCCAGGGGATGTCCCCCCCCAGAAGCGTCAGCGAACTGGATCCGGACCTCGTCGCGGGGGTTGACCTCGTGATCGACGGGGGCTGGACCCCCGGAGGTCTTCCGTCAACCGTCCTGAACCTGGTCTCTGACCCCCCGGTGATCATCCGGAGGGGCGCCCTGGGGGAAGAGGTGGAGGAGTTTCTGGAAAAGCTGGAGCGAAGAGGGAAGGGGGAATAGGGAAGGGAGAAGAAAGGCAGTCCGGAGTTCAGGGTTCAGAGTTCAGGGTTCAGAGAAAAAACGACCGATGTCAAACGTCGAACGTTAAACCATGACAGGATCGCAAAAAATTCAATCCGGAACTTTTTGCTCCACGGAAAGGGAAAAGCGTCCTTTCCCTTTCCTCGCGGATCCCTGACTTGCCACGCGAGTCATTGGTCCGGGCGCCCCGTGCGACTTTTTGCGAAGTCATCAACCTTAAACCGGTAAAAAAGGGGCCCCGCAAGGGGCCCCTTTTCCTCTGAACTCTACACTCTGAACTCTGAACTTTCCGCGTTTTTCAGAACTTATACCCCACGCTGAACCCGATGAGGGTGATGTCCCCCTCGTACTTGCCGTCCACCGTCTGGGGGGCGTCCCCCACCAGTGTGGGCGCCACAAGATAGCTCGGGTTCTGATCGATATCATTGGAAATGGAAGTCTCATCAAGCAGAACAAGCATATAAGCCAGATCAAAGGACCACTGGTCTTTGGCATACCCGCACCCGATCACGTACCCCGTCCTGTCCCCATCGGGCAGCCTTGGATCGTAGGTCTCCTCCGGCACAGGCATCTCCTCCATGAGGAAGCCGCCGCGGAGAGCCCAGTTGTCGTTAATGTTGTATTGGGCGCCAATGCGGTAGGCGATAGTGTCATCATAATCCTTATTCACAACGTTGTCCCCGAGATCCGTCTCTATGGGCAGTTCGTCGTAGGCAGACCATTGGGTCCAGTCCAGGTCGAAGTTGACCGTCCAGGCGTCGCTGATCCCGAAATGGGCCCCGACGGCCGCGGTGGCCGGGATCTTCAGCTTGGCCTTTCCATCGACCTTCGTCGTCGGTAATAATGGGTTTGAAAGGGTCAGATTGCCCTCGAGATCGACCTCGACGCCGGTCCTGTAGGCAAACCCGAGCTGCACATTGTCGCTCACATCGTACAGGGCGCCGACATTGAATCCGAAGCCGTTGCCGTCCCCCTTGAGTTTCTGGTCGAACTTCACGAAAGTCCCTCCCAGTTCCTCCACCGGCACGGCTGTGGCGTTCTCGAAGCTCCCCTCGAGCACCTCGTAATAATCGATGCCGAAACCCAGGGAGAACCTATCATTGGCTTTGTAAGCCATGACCGGGTTGACCTTGAGCATCTCCAGGTTGGTCTTGGTGGCGATGTATTCAAAAGAATCCACGTCCCACTCCGTGCCGAGGCCGAAGGGGGAGGTCAGCCCCAGACCGAACCACCAGTTCCCGTCCCCCAGGCCCTCGAAGTGATTGGTGTAATAAAAGAAGGGCGGCAGGTAGTGCCCGTCCTCGGCGGATGACTTTGTCGTACCGTCATCATAATCGTTGGTGGTGGTGATAGCCGTCGCCCCCAACAGGATCCGGTTCCCCTCCAGCTGGGTGATGCCCGCCGGGTTGAACTGAACGGCGGAGGGATCGTCCGCCTGCCCGACAAAAGCATTGCCAAGGCCCATGGCCTTTGCGCCGGACTCGGGGATTCGGAACCCCCCGGCAAGTACCGCTTCAGCCGTGAAAACAACCAAGGTTGAAGCCACCAGTAAAAGAATTGTCCACTTTTTCATTGAATAAGCTCCTTTCCCCGCAATTGTCGTCCTTCCGGTTGACATTCTTTCCTGCCATCGGATCGATCCGGATCCCCTCTGACCAGGTCAGTCCTCATAGAGGGAATCCAGGTCCCTCCAGTACCTCCGCGTGATCTCCTTGCGCACAAGCTTCAGGGTCGGCGTGACCTCCCCCGCCTCCTGGCTGAATTCCTTTTCCATAAGCTTGAACCTTTTGACCTGTTCAAAGGGGGCCAGATGTTCCAGCGCTTCATCGATGCGCTGCCGTATGAACTGGATGATCTCCTCGTTGACGCAAAGGTCCCCGACGCTGGAATAGGTGATCTTGTGCTCCTTCGCGTAGCTCTCCAGCCGTTCCCAGTCGGGCACGACGAGGGCGGAGATATACTTCCGGCCATCGCCGAAGGCAAAAGCCTGATTGATGAACTTGTCGGCTGTGAGGGCGTTCTCGATGGCCGCGGGCGCCACGTTCTTGCCTCCGGCGGTGACGATCAGGGATTTCTTCCGGTCGGTGATAACCAGAAAGCCATCGGCGTCGATATGACCGATATCCCCCGTATGGAGCCACCCCTCCCCGTTCAGAACCTCAGCCGTCTCCTCCGGGCGATGGAAGTAGCCTTTCATCACGTTCGGGCCGCGGACCAGAATTTCCCCATCCTCGGCGATCCTGACCTCCACCCCGGGGAGGGGGGTCCCAACGCTCCCGAACCGGAGCTTTTCGGGGAGATTCGCGGAGATGACGGGGCTCGTCTCCGTCAGCCCGTAACCTTCCAGGATAAGGAGCCCGGCAGCATGGAAAAACTCGCCCAAATCCTTGTTCAAGGGGGCGCCTCCGGAGATCATGAGGCGGATGTTGTCCCCGAAGGTCTCCCGAAGTTTTGAGAACACCAGCTTGTCGGCGACACTGTGGGTCCAGGCGAGGGGCCGGTTTAACTTTCTGTGGTTCTGAAAACGCTGGCTTACCTTCTGGCCGACATTGAGACACGCGACGAAAATGAGACGCTTCACGAAGGAACCTTGCCTCACCTTGTCGAGGATCTTGCCGTAGGCCTTCTCGTAGATCCTGGGGACGCTGATGAGGATAGTGGGCCTGGCCTCGCCGAGGTTGGCGACCACCTTTTCGACGCTTTCCGCGTAATGGATCACACCCCCCACGTAAAGAAAAAGATAATAGGCGATCCGCTCGAAAACATGGGACAGGGGGAGGAAGGAGAGGCAGCTGTCCTCTTCGCCGATGTGAAGGATCTCCAGAACCGCCCGGATATTGGAGAGGAAATTGTCGTGGGTGAGCATGACCCCTTTGGGCTCTCCGGTCGTCCCCGATGTGTAGATGATGGTGGCAAGGTCGCTTCCCGTCCCGCTGGCGATGGAACGCCCCATGCTCTCCCATATCTCCGGGGGCGCCTTTGTGCCGAGATCCACCAGCTCCCGCAAGGAAAGGACCCCCTCGGGAAGCTCCCCCGAAGAAGGCGGGTCGAAAATAACTATCCTTGAGAGATCCGGGAGTTCTTTCCTGATGGAAAGGATCCGATCGAGGTACATCTCGTTGGAAACGAAAACGGCCTTTGCCTGGCAGTCCTCCAGGATATAGCGGATCTGCACGGGGGTCAGGGTCCAGTAGAGAGGGACAACGATTCCCTCCATGGCGAAGGTTCCGAGATCGGCAAAAGCCCATTCGGGCCGGTTTTCCGACAGGATGGCGATGCTGTCCCCTCGGCCCAGCCCGAGCTGCAAAAGCCCCCTTGCCACGGAGCTGAAGCTCTCACAGAGCTGCCTCCACGACACCTCCCGCCACTCGCCGTCCACCTTGTGCTTCATCACAGCCCGGTCCCCGTATTTTCTGGCCCGGGCATCAACGACTTTGACGAGGGTGTTTTCGGGGGGCGGTCCTACAAGGTCGGATGGTATCATTATTTCATTCCTCCCCGTGAAGGTCGGTCAGATAAATCCTGTACTCTTCCGGCGTCATGAGGGATTCCACCTCCGTGGAATCGTCCATCAGAACCCTGAAGAGCCATCCTTCCCCGTAAGGATCCTCGTTGACCAGTTCGGGGCTGTTTTCAAGATCCGCGTTGACCTGTGCCACCGTACCGGAAACCGGGGAGATGATCTCGGAAACGATCCCCTCGGACTCGATGATCCCGCAGGGGGAGGACATGGCGACCTCATCATCCACATCCGGGAGGTCCAGGAGGATCACGTCTCCTATTTCCTCTTCGAGGTGGGCGCTCAGCCCCACAACGGCGGTATTCCCCTCGGGCCTCAGCCAGAAGTGATCCATGGAATAACGGCGGTTCCTGGGAATTTCCACCATCAAAACACCTTTCTCCCCTGAGGAAAGGATCTTATGCAAAGTGACTATTCCATATCGTCCCGGTAGATTTCAACCTTATTTCTGCCGCCGTTTTTCGCGGCATACAGGGCCTTGTCGGCCCGGTCCACCAGATCCTGGCCGGAAAGGTCCATCCCGGGCAAAAAAGAGGCGAGCCCGATGCTGACGGTGAGGCCGTCCCTTCCATCAAGACCCTCGAACCTGTGCTCCTCGAAGGATTTCCTGCACCGCTCGGCCAGCTGGACGGCCCCCTCGCCGTCGGCATAGGGCATCAGGACCACAAATTCCTCCCCTCCGTACCGGGCCGCGAAATCATGGCAGCGCATCGTATCGGACAGGATGCGGGCGGCCTCGCCAAGAACGCGATCGCCCCGGGGATGGCCCATGGTGTCGTTGACCCTCTTGAAGTGATCGATGTCCACCATCAGAAGGCTCAGGGGGTATCCATACCTTTTGGCCCTTGCGTGTTCCTCTCCGAGCTTTTCCCGGAAACGCCGGAGATTGGCTATCCGGGTCAGGGGATCGGTGGAAGCCATCTCCTTCATCAGCTCTTTCTGTTCCCTCAACTGATCCTGGAGGCGCTTCATCTGAAGCATGTTCTTCATGCGGGCCTTTAAAACAGCCTCGCTGAAGGGCTTGACGATAAAATCGTTGGCTCCCATCTCGAAAGCCTTGACCATCTCCGGTTCCTCGGACTGGGAGGTCACCATAACGATGGGAATCCCTTCGAAGCGGGACTGGGAGCGGACCGTCTTCAGAAACTGATACCCGTTCATGCCCGGCATGGTGAGGTCGCAGGCGATGACGTCCACCTTGCCGGAGGCATCGGATAGCACCTTGAGACCGCCGATCCCGTCTTCGGCCTGAAGAAAACAACGGAAATCCCTGCCGGTCTTCAGGATAGAGATCAGCTTTTCCCGAATCAGGCTGGAATCATCGATGATCAGAGCTGTACCCAAAGGACCCGACCCCCTCAGCCTTTCGGGACCTTTTCCCAATCGGAAAGGAATTTTTCAATCCCGATGTCGGTGAGGGGATGCTTTGCGAGCTGTTGAATAACCTTGAAGGGTATGGTGGCAATGTCCACTCCGTAAAGGGCGGATTGAAGAACATGCCCGGGATGGCGGACGCTGGCCACGATGATCTCGCTGGCAAAACCGTAGGCGCGTTTAATCTTGATGATATCAGAGACGACGTCCATCCCGACGGTGCCGATATCGTCCATCCGCCCCACGAAGGGGCTGATATAGGAGGCTCCCGCCTTGGCCGCGAGAAGGGCCTGAACAGCTGAAAAAACAAGGGTCACATTGGTCCGTATCCCCTCTCCCGCGCAGGCGCGGACGGCCTTGAGCCCCTCCGTCGTCATGGGGATTTTCACCACCACGTTGCTTCCGACGGTTTTCAGGTCACGGGCCTCGCTGAGCATGCCTTCCGCGTCCAGGCTCACGGTCTCAAGGGAAACAGGTCCCGGGACGATCCTGCAGATCTCCTCAACCAGGGGACGGAATTCCTTCCCCTCCCGCGCAACCAGCGAAGGGTTGGTCGTGACGCCGTCAATGAGTCCCATCTCCATTCCCTGCCGGATTTCTTCCAGGTTGGCCGTATCAATAAAAAATTTCATATCAGTGTCTCCCCGGGGAAAAAGGTCAGAAGAGATACCCGACACCCAGGATCAGGGCGCTCTCTCCGAAAAAATGAGCCTCGGCGTTAAAGAAGAAGTTAAAATCCATGAAATAATCGATCCCGAAAAAGAGGTGTCCTTTCCCGTTTTCATCGGTGCTGTCGAGTTTCAGGAAGGAAGCCGCGAACCCCCCGTAGGTCTGGGTCCCCCCGCTTTTGGTGGAACCGAAAAGCGCCAGCTGGCCTTCGAAGAGATCACGGGAATCGGAACCTTCACTGCTTTCGACCCAATTGACCTGCGTGTCGAGGCTGACGCGGAACTCCCGACCGCTCCTCTGGGTGAAAATGTCAAGGAGAACCCCTCCTCCATAACCGAAATCAAGGCTTCCCTCGAAGCTCCCGGCTTCCAGGTCCGCAAAACCGAGTTTAAAATAAGGCGTTAATCCGCTGGCCCCTCCAAAAGCCCCCTTCAGAAAGAAGGATTTGCTCGAAACGTCCCTGTCGTCCACCTCCATGTCCGTGTAGCCGATCAAACCCGTCAGGGAAAACCCGCCAGCGTCCAGGGTCCGTGACGGCGCACCCACCGGAAGGGCATGGACCTGGGCGACGCCCGAGAAAAGGATCAACAGGAATGCGTTAACCGCGAAGATCAACCTGAAATGCATGGGAACCTCCGTTATTCTATGCGGGACCTTATCCCTCATCCCGGAGTTTTTCTGAATATTTTCTTTTGCATTCTTCGGAGCAAAAATACAGCTGCTTGCCCCGCCGGGTCATCGCAATGGCCCGGCTCTTCGGAACATAGACCCCGCACTGCGGGTCCTGCACCATCTCCTCCCCCTCCAGCTCTTTCCCTCTCCTTTGAGGGGGTCTGCGAAAGATCCCCTTTAACGCCCAGTAAAAAACAAGGCCCAGAATGAACAGGTAGAGAACGCGGATCATATTACGATGGACCCCCCGGTATCCAAAGAAAAAAATCCGGTTGCAAACGTCTTGCCCGGGTCATCTGGTTCTTCTGCCGTAAATATGGGACATGGTCTCGCTGCGCGTCCTTTCATCCCGCCGGAAGGCCCCCCTCACCGCGCTGGTGACGGTCACGGAGGAGGGTTTCCTGACGCCTCTCATGGAAAGACAGAGATGTTCGGCTTCAATGACGACCATGACACCTTTGGGTTTCAGACCCTCCATGATGGCGTCCGCCACCTGGGTTGTCAGCCGTTCCTGGACCTGGGGCCGGGCTGCAT
>JAFGWO010000138.1 GCA_016937135.1 Pseudomonadota bacterium | reverse complement strand
CTCCCCACAAAAGGGCCACGAGGCTGACCCGGCCAACGGCGACCCAGACCCCCGCGGAGATTCCGAGGGTGGAAAAGGCCAGAAGGGTCATGATGTTCCCCAGCCCAAGCCTCACCATGGGGAAGGGATTGGGGAGGGCCCGCTCGATGGAGGCCAGCGCAAAGGCGCCCGCCACCATCAGGGAAAGGGACATTATCCTACCGGGAGACCGCATCGGTCTGTTCCCTCCCCTCCACCCGGATATAGATCCTGTTCGGGAGACAGAGGATGACGTCTCCCGCCCTGCGAACAGGCCCCATGGCCTCGCAGATCTTCAGGGGACACGGCGTGTTCTCCAGCCATGCTTCGCCGTCCCGGACCATGATAACGGCCTCCCCAAGAGGCCCGGTAACCCTATGGGGCCCATTCTCCTCAAGGGGGATGCGGAAAACGGACTCCCCGGCTCTAACCAGCACGGTGTCTCCCTCGGAACGAACGGGAAGGAGCCTGGGAGAAAGGATGGTAATGGCGATGAGCAGGACAAGGAGAAGGCCATCTGTAAACCTCGGCCGGGTCAGTGTGACCTTGAAATCAGAATCCAGCGCCCATCGTCTAATGTCCAAGGTGAACACCCCTTGCCGCGGGAACAGTCATCCTTTATGGCTGCTTTTTCCTGAAGGGGAATCGCGTCCCGATCCCTGATGTCGTGTGATAAATACCGTCTTCTGAAATCAGGATTCCCTCCACGCCATCGCGCTTTTCCAGCAGGTCAAGACCCCGTTCGGGGCCCAGGACGAATGCCGCGGTGGCCAGGGCGTCGGCCAGGGCGCAGTCCGGGGCCAGCACGGTGGCGCTTTTCAGGCCGGACCGCGCGGGCCTTCCCGTGGCGGGATCGAGGATGTGATGGTATCGGACGCCCTCTACCTCGAAATACCTTTGATAATCCCCCGAGGTCGCAATGGAGATCTCGCCTGCTTCCAGAATCCCCGCCAGCTCCCGGGACTGGTCGGGATCCTGAACCCCGACTTTCCAGGGGGAGGACCCTGGTTTGACTCCAAAGGTGCGAAGATCCCCTCCGGCGTCGACAATACCCGCCCCTACGCCGGAGTCTTTCAGGACCTTGACGGCCTCATCAACGGCGAACCCCTTGGCCACTCCCCCCAGGTCCAGCCACAGCTTTTCCCCCGGGGGAAACCGTCCTGATTCGGGGATCTTTTGATAACCCGAACGGCCCAGGGCATCCCGGATCTCGACCTCTCCGGGCACCCGGGGCCGATCCGTCCCGATTCCCCAGAGATCCACGAGTTCTCCAAGGGTTGGATCAAAGGACCCGGAACTGGCGACGGCGGCCGAAATGGCCGTCTGAAGGATGCGGGCGGCATCCCCCGAAAAGAGGGCTCCCTCCCCCTCCCGGACCGACTCCACATCGTTGCCCGGGATCCGGCAGCTCGTGGCTTTTTCTATCTCGGCCATCCGCGAAAAGGCCCGGCTTACGGCATTGGCCGCATCCTCTCCCTGCGCGTAGACGAGGATCTCAACCAGCGTCCCCATCATGAAGCGCGTTTCGCGCACGGGCTCAGGCGTCCGGCGGCAGCCGGAAGCCAGAATGACCGTGAGGACAATAAGGATCAGAAAGGGGGTTTTGCCTGAAATTCGGGAACGGCCCGCAAGGGGGCCGGAGAGATTACGGGGCATCATCACCCAGAAGCCGCCGGATGTTCCTTTTCAACTCCTCCAGGTTAGCCGTCTTGATGACATAGGCATCGGAGGCCCAGATGTTGAAATCATGCCGGTATTCTCCGTAGGCCGTGGACATGATCACCGGGATATCCTTGTCCATCTCCCTGATCCGGTGGAGGACCTCGATGCCATCCATCCCCGGCATCCGGATGTCGAGGGTAATGAGATCGGGCCGATGGAGGCTTACCTTTTTGATGGCCTCCTCGCCATCCTCGGCAGTGATCACGCTGTAACCCTCTTCCTCGAGTTCTTCCTTGTAGAGCAACCGGACACTCTCTTCATCGTCCACGACAAGAATGGTGTGTTTCTTTTCCTCGTCTGACATGGCTTCCTACGCTTCCATCCTCTCCACGGGCAACAAGGGAAGGTATATGCGGAAAGTTACCCCTTCCCCGGGCCGGTTGTCTACCCGAATTTCGCCCCCATGGCCCGAAATGGCACGGTGGGCGATGGCAAGGCCGAGGCCTGTCCCCGAGGCCTTGGTGGTAAAAAAGGGAAGAAAGATCTTTTCCACATCCTCGCTGGCGATCCCTCCCCCGTTATCGGAAATCTCGATCACAGCGTAACCCTCCCCGCCTCCGTTTTCAACCCTGGCCGAAACAATGACAACCCCACCTTCCGCCACGGATTCCCCGGCGTTGAAAAGGATATTGATCAGGGCCTGCTTGATCTGACGTTCGTCCAGAACGATCTCCGGTATCCCCTCCTCGAAACAGCGTTTAAAATCGATCCTCTTCTTTCTGAAATTCTCGGTGAACAGTTCGGCGCACTCCGAGAGGAGCCCGTATAACCTCGCAGGTTTTTTTTCAATCATACCGTAACTTCGCGCATAGGACATAACATTTTCCAGCGTCCATTCGAGCCTGTCTACCTCCTGGATGATGATCTGGGCATACTTTTCCCCTTTTTCATTTCCCGGCATCAGTTTTTTGAGCCTCCGCGCAAAGCCTCCGATGGAAACGAGGGGGTTTCGGATGTCATGGGCCACCGAAGCCGCCATTTCCCCGAGAGCAGCTAGTTTCTCCCATTGTATGAGCTGGTTCTGGAGGTTTAACAGCTTCCGGTTCAACATATCCAGGGCCTCTGCCCGGGCCGATCTTTCGATAGCCAGGGCCGCCTGGGCGGCCGCCGTCACCAGGAGGCGAAAGTCATCGGACCGTATTGGCCTCATGGTTTTGAAATTATCGGCCCAGATCACACCAAGGACGGTCTCGCCGGAAAGGAGGGGGGCGACAGCGAAACTCTGAATGTCCCCGATCTGCCGGATCAGCTCCGACCCCAGAAGCTCCCGGTCTCCAGGCATACGGATCCTGAAGGGCCTCCTCTCCAGGACGGCCCGCGAAAGCACTCCTCCCCCTGCCTGGACGGGGAGATGAAGGGAGGAAACCCTGTGGTCGAGGTTTCTGTGTGGAACGGCGTAGGGACCGACCGGGCCTGCCATCCCCGCTTCCGAGGCGGCCACAGGGAGGGCCTCTACGCCCATAACACCCCGAAGAACGTTTTCCCCGGGGTCCTTCATGAAGAGAAAAGCACGGTTAAAGCCGAATCCTACCAGATTGGTGACGGCTTCGAGAAGGGAGCGCAGAACTTCATGGACCTCGTTCCTGTCCAGAACGGCCCTGCTGATGTGATGGAGGAGGGTCAGCTCCCTGACCCTCCATTCGAGGGATCGGGACATGTTCCTGATTTCCGTCTCGTTCACGATGTGCTGGAGGGACAACACCCCCACCCTGAGCAACGCCCTTACGGTTTCCCTTTCCAGCCGTGAAAAAAACAGGGGGCCGCTGCCTCCCCTGCGATCGAAGAGGGTCAGGACCCCCCGGGTTCTTCCGTGGGAAAAAGGGACGCAAAGGAGGTTCTGCCGGACGGGGCCTCCCGTCTGTAAAAGACTATCTTCCGGATGGTTGCTGATCACCGAGCGTCCGCTCAGAAAGGCTTTTTTCGCGAAGGGAAGGTCATTGGGGGTTCCGATTGCTTCT
>JAFGWO010000137.1 GCA_016937135.1 Pseudomonadota bacterium | reverse complement strand
CGTAAGGGAGTTAGGGCGTGGGGGCTTAAGAGCGAGAAGTAGAAAGTAAAAGGGAAAAAAGAGGGCAGGTTGCTCTCGCGATCGTCGTTTTCTCTGGACTCTGGCCTCTGGACGCTGGACTTTGTTGGACATTCGACCTGAGACCTGGGCTTTGGCCTTGGGACGTTGGCCTTGGGACGTTGGCCTCGGGACGTTGGACGTTTGACCGTCTTTCCGTTAGGGAAAGAAAAATGGGTCCGGGGCCCGGAAAACCGGGCCCCGGACAGGGGAAGGGGGGTTGGGGGTGTAAAACCTTTTTTTCAAACCCGGCTGAAACATCTGCCGGGGTAGGGCTCAAGTTCCGGGGAGAAAAAACAAGGATGGCAGGAAAAACCTTTCCCTGTGCACTCCCCTCCGATCTTATTCCGCCTGTTTTCCAGCCCTTTGTTCCCGGCCGCCGTTCCGGACTATTCCCTGGACAGCTTCAATCAACTGGCGCGGCAAAAAGGGTTTTTCCAGCGTGTGGTTGATGCCCCGGATCTGAAGGGCTTCCCTGTATTCAATGTCCAGAAACCCCGTGATGACCAGGGTCGGGATATTTAAATCCTGTCTTTTCAGATTATCGATCAATTCGATGCCATCCATCACGGGCATTACGATATCGGTAATGATCATATCGAAAGATTTCTGTTTCTTCTTCGAGGCAATGATCATTTCCAGCGCTTCCACGCCATTGCCGGCAGAGTAAACGTCCATCCCCGACTGCCTGAGGGCGAGGCCGGCGGCAAAACAAAAATGGCTCTCGTCATCAACCAGTAGAACGCGATAGCGTCTGCCTGTGTCCAGGTTTTCCAAAGCCGCATTTCCCATGCGAATTGACCCGCCTTTCCTAATCCGTTTTTTTTACGCAAAAATTTAATTGCACAAACCGTGCCCGAAAAATCGCCTTGAAAAAAACCTTTTTTTTCAATCAGTTTCAACTCTGACAAGGGAATGGATATGGGCAAGCGGGGTGAGACATAACAAGACATGTCAGAAGGTTTGCGAAATATTTTTTATTGATTTCAACAGGTTAGACCCTGGCTGAAAGGCGCTTCCAGCGTAAGGGATGTCTCACCCTTCGGAAAGGTCTTTTTTTGCCCGGACAAGCCTCTTGTTTAATGCCTGACGGGTTACCCCGAGAATTTCCGCCGCAATTCGCTGGTTTCCTTCCGCGCGCCTCATGGCTTCCAGGATCATATTCTCTTCCATCTTCTTCAGGCTGGGGAAAGGTTTGGCGGGGTCGATCAAAAATTCAGAGCCCTGATCCATTCCTCCCCACTCCGTTTCTGTCATCCCGGTTTCCGAAATGCCAATGCTCTCGCGGAAGGTCTCGGCGGAAAGGACCCCGGAATCGTGCCGGGCGACGGCATCATGGACCATCCCTTCCAGTTCCCGGATGTTGCCGGGAAAATGGTAATTCTTCAGGAGGGTCACCAGCTCAGGGGGATAGGTAGGCTTCTTCCGTCCAAGGGACCGGGCCGCCTGACCGAGAAAATGATCCAGAAGAAAAGGGATGTCCTCGGGCCTCTCCCGGAGGGATGGAATCTTGATATGGTGGAATTTCAACCGATAAAACAGATCCTTCCGGAACCGGCCGTTTTCCTGTTCCTCAACCAGATCCCGGTTGGTTGCAACCAGCACCCGCGCGGAGCTCCGCTTCGGTCGATCGGAGCCCAAAGGATAGTACTCCCGCTCCTGCAGAAGACGGAGGAGCTTGACCTGGGAAGGTCCCGGCAGGTCCCCGATCTCGTCAAGAAAAAGGGTCCCCCCTTCCGCCTTCTGGATCAGCCCCTCCCGCATCCTTTCCGCCCCGGTAAAAGCCCCCTTTTCATGGCCGAAAAGGGTGTCCGAAAACATCTGGTCGTCCAGGCCGGCGACGCTTACCGCGATGAACTCCCCCTGGCGTCCGCTCAGGGTGTGGAGGGCTTTGGCTATCAGTTCCTTGCCCACCCCCGTCTCGCCCGTAACGAGGACCGGCTGGTCGGACACAGCCACCGCTTCGGCGTAGCGGAACAGGTTTTCCATTCTGGAGCTTGTGGTGATGACCTCCGAAAAAACCTGGCGGTGGACCGGGCTGTCGGAAAGGATCCTTTCCTTTAAGGTAAAAAGCTCCTCATGAAGCTGCCGGAGCTGTACCGCCTTCCGGATGGAACTTAAAAACCGGATCTCCTCCACCGGTTTGACGAGGTAATCAAAAGCCCCGCCTTTCATGCACTCCACAGCCGTGTCCAGATCATCCATCCCCGTGAGGATGATGACGCTTACGTCGGGATACTTAGCCTTGATCCCGCTGAGGAGCTCCCGGCCGGAAACATGGGGCATGTTCAGATCGAGTACCACAACCGCCGATGAGGTCTTCTCCAGGAAAGGAAGGACATTCCGTCCGTCCTCCATGACCTGGACCATATCGATGCCGCCCTTGCGAAGGATGGAACTGGCACTGAGAAGAAAATTTCTGTCGTCATCCACCAGCAGAACGAGGCCGCGGCTGCCCTCGTCGTGGGAAACATCGGCCCGCCCTTTTGCTTTTTTCTCCATCAGGAAAGTTTTCTCCGGGTAACTTTTACGGCCGGCAATCTCAGTGTGAGGACCGTCCCCTCCCCCGGAACGGAGTCGATCATCATAAGGCCGTCATGCTCCCGGATAATTGAATTGCAGATGGTCAGGCCGAGTCCGGTGCCCCCTTTTTCCAGCCTCGTGCTGAAAAATGCTTCCAGCGCCCGCTCCCGGACTTCTTCAGGCATCCCGCACCCCTCATCGGCTACCTTGATTTCCACAAATTTCCCGTTTTCCACGGCGGATGTCATGATGGTGATCCCGTGCTTTTTGTCCGGGAGGGACTCCAGCGCGTTGAGGATAAGGTTGACCAGGACCTGGATGAGCTGTTGCTTGTTTCCCTTGACAGGGGGGAGGTCTTCCGAAAGATCGAAAGTGAATTTCTCGGTCAGTTTCCGGATGTGGTTCTCGATAAGGGAGCGGGCCCCCTTGACGATATGGTTGACATCGATATCCCAGTCCATGATCTGGATGTTCTGCCTGACGAAGTCTTTCAGGTCGTTGACGATCCGCGTGATCATTTTTGTCCCGTCGGAGATCCCCTCCATAAGCCTGGGGATGATGTCGGAAAACTCCTCGGCTGAAAAACCGCCGACGGTCGCCCCTTTGTTATCCCGGCAGTAACGGTCCAGAACGGGAAGGGCGTCCGCCAGGAAATCCGAAACGATGCGTGAGTTGAACATGATATAGTTGTTCGGATTGTTGATGTCGTGGGCGACGCTGGAAACCATCAGGCCCAGGGTGGTCATCTTGTTGCCCTGGATCAGCTTGGCCTGCATGAGTTTGCCCTCTTCCTCGGTGAGGATTCTATCCGTGATATCCCTGAACGAACCGAGGATAGCCTCACTCTCGGGAAGAAGGACCTTCTGTCCGCGGAAGGAGACAAAAACCGGGTCCCCGTTTTTTTTTACAAACGAAAGGCGGTCGATGCTTACTATGTCCTTTCCCTCTTCCCTGCCAAGTCCCTCCTGGAACTTCCTGAATCCTTTCCTGTCCATGAGGACGCCCACGCCCCCCCTGAGAACCTCCTCACGGGTGAAGCCGTAGCCGAGCACGGCCGGGTTTACGTCAAGGACTTTGAGGTCATCTCGATCCATGATCATATAGACGTCATCCGCCTGCATGAAGACCTGCCGGAAGCGCTCTTCCCGTTTCCTGAGATTTTCCTCTTCCTCTTTCTGCCGGGTGATGTCTTCCCCGTGGCAGATGGCTGAAACAATCCCTTCCCCCTCGCGGGTCAGAAACAGGTTGGTCCAGGAAATGATCCTTGTATCTCCGTTCCCATCGAAAATGGGGATTTCCATCCGGGAGGCGGGGGGGGTTCCGGAACCGGCGGCTTCGGAAAAGACGGCCCTGGCATAGTCCCTTTCCAGCCCAGGCGAAAGGACCGCTTCGAACCAGTTCTTCCCTACGAGTTCATCCTCGTCGCACCCGAGGACCCGGCACCCCATTGCATTGACGAAATGAATGGTTCCGGCCATGGAGAGGACAAAGACCAGACCATCCGTCTCCAGGAAAAGGCCCTCATCACCCTGGAGGGAGAATTTCCTCGCGCGGATATCAGTATCTTCTTCAGGCACGGTTTTTTCCTGGGAAAAGGCGTCTAAAGGTCATGATTTCTTCCTTGTTGCTTTTATATAACACCTCGACAAACAAGGGAATCCCTGATTTCCCCGGTTTTACTGCCATCGGGGGCCGGCGCAACCGGCTTTAATGAAAGGAGGACAGCGAAAATCGCCGCTCCAGGGACACGGCAGGGGAGGGCTGTGGATTGTTATTCGGAGCTTTGCTGTTTTTTGGCGTTTACGCGGGCGCCCGATCACCCGCGCGCGATCCCTGTTTTGAAATCACCCGGAAGATTTTTGCCTGCGGACGAAAATGGCCCTCGCCATCTCCTCATCCACAGCGTAGCGGCTGCGGCCCACGGTGAAGACGAAGGAAGGAAAACGCCGTTCAAGGGCCACCGGTTCCCCCGGAAGAATCCCCATGGCCATCAGCTTTTTCAGCTTGTCCGAATCCCCTGTCTGAACATAGGCGATAGCTCCTGATTCGCCCTGCCTCAAGTCGCTCATGGGAACGACCGTCTGGTTCACCTGGCCCTCGGCGCGGTCACAGCATTCCCCGGGGGGGATGGGTTTCCCATGAGGACAGAACCTCGGGTGACCAAGAAGCTCACAGATCTTTTCCTCGATCTCCGGTTT
>JAFGWO010000136.1 GCA_016937135.1 Pseudomonadota bacterium | reverse complement strand
TTCCACCCGCGAATGCTCATATACATCACCATTTCCCTCATAGCCACCATCGCCTCGGAACTGTCTTTCACGACCTACCTTGGCGTGTACGATATGGCCAACATGACGGGGCATCTTCTCAAGGTCCTCGCCTTCTATTTCATCTTCAAGGGGATCATAGAGACCGGCCTGCGGGAACCTTACGGGGCCATGTTCAGAAACCTGAAAAAACACGAGGAGGACCTTCTCCTCGCGAGAGAGGATCTCCTTCAGGTCAACAGGCAGATGGAAGCCTCCAACAGGGATCTGAGAGAAAACAGGGAAAAGCTGGAACGCATCAACAAGGATCTCGACAGAAGCGAAAGTGCCCTCCGGGAGCAGAACCAGGAACTCCTTTTGGCCAGGGACCAGCTTAAACGGTCGGAAAAATACTTTCAGGACCTTTTCCACCAGGCCCCCGTGTGCTTCGTGATCGTCGACGGGGACGGGATCATGACCGAAGTCAACACAACCTGTGAGACTGTCCTGGGCCTTCGGTCCAGTGAACTCGTCGGCAGCAGGTTTGAGGAACTGATAGAGGAGGAGGAAAGAAAGGAATTCCGGGGCCACCTTCAGTCAGCAAGGGAAAAAAGGGAGCCGAAAGCCTTTACGCTGACAATCAGGAGCGCGCAGGGGCGCCCTTTGCGTTTCGTCACGGAACTCGTCGCCCAAAAGGATGCCGTGGAATCCCCGCAGTTCATCCGTCTCGCCCTTCTGGATATCACCGAACTGGATTCTCTCCGGAAGGAAAGCCACCGGCTGGAAAACCTCTGGAATGCGGTCTTTTCCGCTTCCAGGGAAGGTTTTACCATCACCACCCTTAAGGAAGGCAGGTACCTTGAGGTGAATCAAGGTTATCTGGACCTGACCGGGTATTCCCGGGAAGAGCTCATCGGCAGAACCGTCTACGACGTGGGAGTCCTCGTGAAGCCGAAGGTCAGAGCCGACCTGGTGAAAACCCTCCGAAAAGATGACTCCGAAATGCGCGAAACCCAGTTAAGAACCAAAGACGGGCGGATCATCGATTGCCTTATCATCGCGCGAAAGATTTCCCTGGATGATCAGGAACTGATCTTAGCTGTCCTTCGCGACATCAGTGAAACCAAAAAATTGAAGCAGTCCCTGGAGGAAACCTGCCAGACTCTTGAACAGCGCAATGTCGACCTGGAAAATTTTATCCACACCGCCGCCCATGATCTGAGGACTCCTCTCATCAGCACCATCGGTTTCTTTGTCCTTTTGAAAAAGGCTTTGAAAACTTCTGACCCGAACACCAGGGCCCTCATCGAACGCATCAGCGATCAGCTCTACCGGTACGACCAGCTTTTACGGGACCTCCTGGATTTCGCCCGGGTGGGGGTTGAGAAAGTCGAGAGGGGCCAGGTGGATGCAAGGTCTGTGGTTGACTCCATCCTTGAGGATCATGAAGTTTTGGAAGGGGAGCGGGCCCATAACGTCCACATCCAGGAGAACATGCCTTCCATCCTCATGAATGAAACAAGGGTCCACCAGATTTTTGAAAATCTGATAAGCAACAGCCTCAAATTCCGGAAAAAGAACCAGCCCCTGGAAATCGAGGTGGGCACGACAAGCCGGGCTTTTGGCCGTGAGATCCCCCCCGGGTTCGCGGTCTTCTTTGTCAGGGACAATGGGATCGGCATCCATCCAGGAGACCACAACGTTATCTTCAGCCTTTTTTCCCGAACGGAGGAAGGGGAAAAGAAAAATGGAACGGGAGTGGGGCTTTCCATTGTCAAACGAATCCTGGAAACAGAAGGAGGCTGGATCGATGTGGAATCCGAACCGGACAAGGGCGCCACATTCTTCCTGTGCCTCCCCGTCGCCGAGGCTTGACCCATCAAAAAACCATGAACTCCGGTCATGAAGAGATCAGCTTCTCGGCAGGCGGACGCTTGTTCCCGGCATGGGGTTCCCTTCTCCTCCCAGAAGATGAAAAACCACCCGGGTCACAAGATTTTCGTGACCGGGGAATTTTTCTTCAACCTCCTCGCTCACGGCGGACACCAGTTCCATGAGGTTTGTGTTGAAGGGAACCACTCTCCCCGCAGACCTTCCGTTCCTTTCCTGATCACCTGGTTCCTGCACGCCTTTCATGAAAGGCCTCCCTTCAGAGATCCGAACGTCTGCTGGCCAATGAAGCTTTCGAGAACTCCCATAAAATCGTCGCCTCCCTCATCCATGAAAGTCAGGAAGCGGGGGTGAAGACGATGCGCGGCCGAGAGGGTATCCGGCAGATGGTCCGAAAGAAGCAGAAAAAGGGACACATCCTCAAAGAGTTCCTTCAGGCGGAACAGGTCCTGGAGCAGCGGCCGATCCGCCATGAGAATGACTACGATCCGCTGGCTTCCCGAGAAAACCCGGAGCTGGTTCAAAAATCCGGTGGCGCTCCAGAAGAACATGGCGCCTGAAATCTCCCTGCTTTTCAGGGCCAAATCGTGCAGGCGCCCCGAAAAAGACCCGTTGTCATAATCCAGAACGATCAGATCCACAGCTCGTCACCCTTTGTCCCTACAGTCCCGAAAACGGTTATTCCAAAAGCCCCTCCCCTCGTTCTTCCTGTTTACTATGAAAATACCGTGCCACTCTCAAAAATTAGGACGCCAAACTCTCAAAATCTTTCCCCAATAATTTCAGTAAGTTAAAAGCCCGCTTTCTCCACTCAAGATTCTTTAGGCTAGAAGAGGTCTGATAATTCCACTGACGAATTTTCACAATTCCAGCGGGAAAGGACATTTTGTCCTGCCAGGGTGGACGGCCCTGTCTTCCTGGTGTATCTTTTCCCTATTGTTTTTTGTCAGGGAAGAACGAAAGACTCGGGGAATTATTCCTTTTAGGGGATTTATGCGGAAAGGCCCCACTTCCTTACGGGGTCCTTTCGGAAACAGCTTCCAGAGGCAACCATGGCAAAGGTCCTGATCATCGATGCCGACCAGACTTTCGGGAAACACGCCGCCAGGATGTTTTCCAGGGAGGGCCATGAGAGCCAGGTTCATCGCTATCTCAGTGAAGCCCTCCTCAGACCGGAGATCGCATCCGCCCAGGTCGTCTTCGTCGAATCGGATCAGATCGCCGCGGACCTTGCCAACGGCCTGTCCTGGATCCTGGAACAGGAGGCACACCCGACCGTGGTCGTCCTGGCAGAGAATTTAGACGAGGCCTTTCATCAGAAGGCTGTCGAGGCGGGAGCCTGGGACGTCTTCCCCCGGCCGGCCAATCCGGCGAACCTGGTCCAGGTCCTTTCCCAGGCACTGGATTTCAGGGCGTTAAGCAGGGAGACGGGCAAGGACATCGTTGAGGAGGTAACAAGGATCTGTCCCGGACTGATGACGACCAGCAACAGGTTCACCGAGTGTCTCAAGCTTGCCGGCCAGGCTGCGAAATCCGATGTCAGCGTCCTGATCACGGGGGAGACGGGCTCCGGCAAGGAACTTTTCGCAAAGGTCATACATGAAATGAGCCGCCGGTCATCGGGCAATCTGGTCCTGGTGGACTGCGCCTCCCTGCCTGACAATCTCATTGAATCAACCCTTTTCGGCCATATGCGCGGATCCTTCACAGGGGCCGAGCGCACCCAGGAGGGGTTGATATCCCAGGCTGACAAGGGGACTCTTTTCCTGGATGAAGTGGGCGAACTCCCTCCCATGATCCAGAAATCCTTCCTCCGCGTCCTGGATGAACAGAGTTATCGTCCCATCGGCGGCAAAACCATGAAGAAAAGCGATTTCAGGGTGATCGCCGCCACCAACAGGGACCTGAATGACATGGTGGAGAAAAATCTTTTCAGGGAAGACCTGCTGCACCGGCTGATGGTGATAACAATCAACGTCCCGCCTCTGCGGGACCGCAGGGAGGATATTCCCCTTCTCGCCCAATACCATAAAAAAGCCATCTGCCGGCGGCAAGGGATCCCTGAAATCCGGATATCCCCTGAATTCATGGACCTGATCAGCCTCTATCACTGGCCGGGGAATGTCAGGGAACTGATCCACAGCCTGGAAAGGTCCATTGTTGCCGCTACAGGGTCGAACATCCTCTACCCGGCCCATCTCCCGATCCACATTCGATCCCGGAAGAGCGGACCCCCCTTTGCAGCGGGACAAATGACCCGGACTCAGCCCCGGATAGAGAAACCAGAATCCTTCCCTGACCTGCCGGAAAACAGCCAGACACCGTCAGCCACATCCTTTTTCCCTTCCCTCAAGGAGGAAAGGGAACGGGTCATCAACCGGATGGAGAGGGACTATCTGGAACGGCTCATAGAACATACGGGTGGAAATATCGCCAGGGCCGTCCGGATCTCCGGGCTCTCGCGCTCGCGTCTTTACGGCCTTATGAAGAAATACGATGTGAGGCGATTGAAATAAGGCTTGGGGGGTTTCCGGAATTAACCGGGGCGGCACCAGGGTTTCCCCACCTTATCCCCGGCGCTTACTCTCTTTCCCTTCTTTTCAGGACTGCCTCATTGTAGGCTCTCATCACGTCTTTCTGACTCACGGTCCCCAGGACCTTCGCGAGATCATCCTCCGCGACGACGGGCAGGCGCGAGATCCCCTTCTCGCTCATCCTTTCCAGGGCGGTCAGGAGGCTGTCAGAAGGAGTGACACGCAGCGGGTTCGGCGTCGCCAGATCCATGGCCACCACCAGCTCTTCCAGATCCTCTTCCTGAAGGGCGGGCCTGATGTCGCGAAAAGAAATGATCCCTTTAAGCGCGCCCTTTTCGTCCACCACGTGCAGGCAGGAAACATCAAGGATTTTCAGGCGGCGAATGACCTCCGACAGCCGTGTGCCCTCCCCGATCGTGGCCAGGTTCTTATCCATGATGTCCCGGATCTTCAGGTCCCTCAGGACGCGCTGCTCCCATCCATGGAAAAGTTCAACCCCCTTCCTGGCCAGCCGGATGGTGTAGATGGAGCCCCTCTTCAGAGAGGTGGCGACAAGGGTGCTGATGATGCAGGAGATCATGAGGGGAACGATGATCTCGTACGTAGCCGTGAGTTCAAAGATGGTGATGATTGCGGTGATGGGGGCGTGCGTCGTCCCCGCCACCAGAGCGCCCATGCCTACCAGGGCATAGGCCCCGGGGCCAGCCGCCACTCCCGGGAACAGAACCCCGAGGCACCACCCGAAAAAACCGCCGGTCATGGCCCCGATGAAAAGGGAAGGAGCGAAAATCCCCCCCGCGCCCCCGCTGCCGATGGTGATGGACGTGGCCAGAATCTTGATGAAGACAAGGCTCAAAAGCAGGAGGGCCGGCATCTGGTTTTTAAGGGACATGTTGATGGCCCCGTAGCCCACTCCGAAGACGTGAGGCCACTGAAGGATCAAAAAACCAAGAAGAAGCCCGCCCAAGGCGGGTTTGAAACATTCGGGTACCGGAAGGGCGGCGAAGACATCCTCGGTCTTGTAAAGGGCGGCAATGAAGAGAACCGCGGCCAACCCCGCCGCCATCCCGAGAAGGGGATAAAAGCAGAGCTCCCAAAGGGAAACGAGGCTGTAGCCGGGGATGACGAAAGCCGGGAAGTCCCCGAAATAGTGCCGGCTGATGGTGGTCGCGGTGACGGAGGAAAGGACCAGGGGGGAGAAGGTGGCGAGGCCGAAATCGCCGAGGATGACCTCAACGGCGAAGAGAACCCCGGCGATGGGAGCGTTAAAGGTTGCGGCGATCCCCGCCGCAGCGCCGCATCCCACGAAGGTTCGCCGCTGCATCACCGGCGCCCTCATGATGTGGGCAACAGTTGAACCGATGGAGGACCCGATCTGGACGATGGGCCCTTCCCTTCCCGCCGACCCCCCGGAGCCGATGGTGATCCCCGACGCAAGGATCTTGACCAGGGCCAACCTTGGCCGCATGCGGCCGGCCCGGATGGCCACAGCTTCCATGACGTCCGAGACCCCTGGTCCCCTCGCCTCCCGCGCCCCGAAGCGGACCAGGAGACCCACAATAAGCCCTCCGAGGGCCGGCAGGCCGATTTTCAGATAAGCCGGCAGGGTATCGGCGAAAGTCAGGATGTCACGGGTGTTCCTGTAAAAACCGTACTGGGCCGCCTTGATGACAAAACGAAAAAGGATAGCGCCGTACCCCCCGAGGATGCCGATGAGGACGGCGACCACCGACAGGTAGACGTGCCGGTTAAGACGCCACCTCCCCTTTCCGGGGGGCTTTTCCCGGGGGACTTCCTCTTCCATGAAAAGAGTATAGCAGGTGGAAAAACCCGGGTCAGGATGCCTCGCCGCAGGGACGGGAGATCAGGGTCGGGAACCGGGATGGCAAGGATGCGGCATCCGCCCTTAAGGTTCCTCGTCCCGCCCTCCACTTTGGAACTTTTTACCGGAACCCATCATGACCCCGACGGGACGGAGAAGATCGATCTGGTCGCAGACGATCTTGATGGCCGAGGCCAGGACGACGGAAAGGAGGGCCCCAACAACACCCCATAAAAGCCCCCAGAACAAAAGGGAACCCAGGACAACGATGGGGCTAAGATCCAGCCGGTCCCCGAGGACCTTGGGCGAGATGACGGTCCCGATGATGTTCTGTATGAGGACCAGGGCCACCAGGGTCAGAACGCCGTGAAGGATATTGGGATAGAACTGGATGAACGCCAGAAGGATGGGGGGTACGGAGGCGATAATGGACCCTATCGTCGGCACAAAATTCAGGAAGAAGGCCAATGCCCCCCAGGTCAGCGCGAAATCAATTTCCAGCAAGGTCAGGGCCAACCAGACCAGGAGGCCCGTTGCCAGGCTTATGAGGAACTGGGCCGAGAGATAGCGGGTTATCTGGGATGACACAAAATCCTTGGTGCTGACGATCCGCTGGGCAAGTTCACCGGGAAAAGCGTGTTTGATCTTGGCCCCGAGGCGGGGCTGGCCCATCAGGATAAACACCATAAAAGCGAGGACCAGGACCAGGTTCATCAGGATCGAGAGCAAGGAACCCGACACGGAGACCAGGAAACCCTCAAGGGCCCTCCTCCAGTTGACGTCGGCGAGGGGAGAGGCAGCGATATCGAAACGGGTCAGGATGTCTCCGACAATGAGGACAAAGCGCTCCTGGTAACGGGGAAGGGCCCTGGCAATGGACGATACCTGGGACGTGAGGAAAACGGATCCCACATAGCCCACCCCGAACAGGGTCACCAGCATCAGAAAGATGGTCAGGGTCCTGGGAATGCGGTACCTGGCCATCAGATCCACGGCGGCGCCGAAGACGAAGGATAAAAGCCAGGCGATGAGAAGGGGCAGGATCACCGGTTTGGAAAATTTCAGGACGAGCCCCACCGCCACTATGGCGATCACAGCCAGGAGAAAATGGGTCAACCGATCCTTGTTGTGAGTCAGAGAGTCCATCACGGGATTAATGACAGGCCTGCTCTCTTTTTGGACGTTGGGCAGGCGGAGATCCGGCGCGTCCCGGCCGCCCCCGATCCGGTGGCGCCCGCACGCTGGCTTCCCGGGTCAGTCTTAACGTTCATCGTCTCGTTTCCAGGGCTTTTTTCAGGGCCTCCCCTGCGGTTCCATGAAATTCAAGAAAGTCCATATTTTTATCCTTCATCGCCCGAATGATTTTCTCCCCGAAATCTCCCGCTATGAAGAAGGCCATCCCCTTTTGGGAGAGGAAGGGCACGACCGAAGAGCTCGCCCCTCCCCTGGCATCCTGGTAAGGGTTGCGGACGACTTCTTGCAGGGCGCCGGTCCCGTCAAAGATCAGAAAATAGGGGCTGCGGGCGGCCACCGCGCTCACAGCGGCCTCGGCGGTTTCTCCCTCGGCGCCGACAGCGATTTTTCCGATGTCCCCGGCA
>JAFGWO010000135.1 GCA_016937135.1 Pseudomonadota bacterium | reverse complement strand
TTTCATCTGGAATATGGTCACCCGCCTGGGCTCCACCTCCACATGCACCCCTTTTCTCGCCAGGCGGTAAAGGGGCTGCCCCGAGTGCTTGACCGCGGAAAACAAGGGCGGGGCCTGTAGAAAGGTGCCAAGATAGGCGCGGCTGGCCCTCTCCAGGTCCGAACGGGTTACAACCGTCGGATCCTCCTCACGCAGGATTTTTCCCGTGATGTCCTGGGTGTCGGTTTCCACCCCGAGCCTCATGGTGAGATGGTATTCCTTATCCTCCTCCTGGAGGAACTGGGCGATCCGGGTCGCTGATCCCACGAGAACAACCAGCACCCCCGAGGCGATAGGATCAAGGGTCCCTGTATGACCCACCTGACGAATCCCGTAGATCCTCCGGACCTTCTGAACCACATCGTGAGAGGTCAGCCCCTCCGGCTTGTCGACGACGAGTATGCCCTGGACCCGGCTGGACCGCTGATCTTTTTTCCCGCCAGCTGCATGCAGATCAGTTATCCTCCTCCCCGATCTCCTTCAGGATCTCCGAGATCCGGAAGCTGTAGTCGATATTCCTGTCATAGATGAAGACCGGCCGGGGCACATGCTTTAGCCGGAGCCTCTTTCCCAGAAGCCTGTGGATGTAGCCCGTGGCGCGCTGGAGCCCCTCCTCGATCTTCTCGATCTCGGCAGTCCGGTCCAGAACCCCGAAGTACACCTGGGCGAACTTCAGATCATCGCTGACCTTGACCCTCATGATGGTGATCTCACCGATCGAGGGGTCTTTTGCTTCCTTGCGGAGGATATCGGAGATCTCGTGCATGACGAGTTCCCCTACCCGATCGGACCTTTTATAATCATGTGAGCGCGGCATAATATTTCCCCGGCATCCAGGACCGGCGATCTGATGGTCAAAAGGTGCCTTCGCCGGTCATCGATCACCGATAATCCCTTCAAAGGATTTCCATCTGAACGTCTATCACTTCAGCGAGGCGCCAGGAGTCTACCTGATCCAGGATCTCCCGAAGCGCCTTTTCTGCAAAACCGCGATCCCCGGCAGCCAGCGCCACCCCTATTTCTGCCCTCTGCCAAAGGTTCTGGCTCCCCGTCTCCGACACGGAAACATTGAAGCGGGACCGCAGGCGGTCCTTGAAGCTCCTGAGAACCTTTCTCTTTTCCTTCAGAGACCGGCTCTCCGGGATAAGAAGGGTGAAGGTGAGAACACCGACGACAACGGTTCCCATGGAAACTTTCCGGGGATCAGAGTTCGGCTTCCTGGGCGATCATCTCGTAATTTTCCAGGACATCTCCCTCTTTCAGGTCATTAAACCCCTCAACACCGATCCCGCATTCGTAGCCGGAAGCCACCTCCCTGGCATCTTCCTTGAATCTTTTTAGGGAGTCGATCTTTCCATCGTGGATCACGACCCCGTTCCGCAGCACCCGGACCTTGGCGTTTCGCCGCATGAGGCCGTTGACAACATAGCATCCCGCAATGGTCCCGGCCTTGGGAAGGGTGAATGTCTGGCGGATTTCCGCCCGGCCCAGAACCTCTTCGTGGAAGACCGGGGCGAGAAGTCCCCTCAGGGCATCCCGTATGTCCTTTACCACCTCATAAATAACGTTGTAGTACCTTACATCCACCTGTTCCCGCCGGATCATCTCGAGGGCCTTGTTGTCGGGACGCACGTTGAACCCGATGATGATGGCATCCGAAGCGGCTGCCAGCATGACGTCGCCCTCGTTGATCCCGCCGGTCCCTTCGTGAATGACCCTGACCCTCACCAGATCGGTGGATTGCTGCATCATGGCGTCGCGGATGGCCTCGCAGGACCCCTGGACATCCGCCTTGAGGACCACGTCGAGATCCTTGACCTGCCCCTCCTGGACCTGTTTGAAAAAGTCCTCGAGGGTGACTTTTTTCCGGCCGGTCTTTTCGGCCTGAAGGGCGGTTTCCCGCATTTGAGCCAATTTTTTAGCCTTCAGCTCGTCAGTGAAGACGACGAATTTCTCGCCGGCCGCGGGAACACCGCCGAGGCCCAGGACCTCAACGGGGATAGAGGGGCCGGCTTCGTCCATCTTCTTTCCCCGATCGTCCACAAGGGCCCGGACCCGTCCCATGACCGCCCCCGCCACCATCAGATCTCCGGCACGCAGGGTCCCTTTCTGGACCAGGACGGTGGCAACAGCTCCGCGGCCGCGGTCCAGCTTGGATTCGATCACCGTTCCGCGCGCGTTCCGGTTCGGGTCCGCTTTCAGCTCGAGCATCTCCGCCTGGAGAAGGATCAGATCGAGGAGCTCATCCATCCCGATCCGTTTCTTGGCGGACACTTTGGCGAAAAGGCTCTCCCCTCCCCATTCCTCGGATAGAACGCCGTGGTCGGAAAGCTCGCGGATCACCCGCTCCGGATCCGAGTCGGGTTTGTCGATCTTGTTGATCGCAACGACGATGGGGACGCCGGCGGCCTTGGCGTGATTGATGGCCTCAACGGTCTGGGGCTTGACTCCGTCGTCAGCCGCCACGACGAGGACCACGATATCGGTGACCTGGGCCCCCCTGGACCTCATGGCGGTGAACGCCTCATGGCCCGGCGTATCCAGGAAAACGAGATCCCCTTTTTTGTGGTGCACGAGATGGGCCCCGATGTGCTGGGTGATCCCTCCGGCTTCCCCCGAAACCACGTCGGTCTCCCGGACAGCATCCAGCAGGGAGGTTTTACCGTGATCCACGTGGCCCATGACCGTCACCACGGGAGAACGGGGAACCATTTTGGAGGAATCTTCCGCTTCTTCCTTGAGCAGATCATCCAGGGACTGGGTTTTCACCTCAACCTCAAAACCCAGTTCGCTGGCAACGAGGCCCGCCGTTTCGGGATCCAGGGTCTGGTTGATGGTTGCCATTACCCCCAGCTGGAAAAGGACCTTGATGATCTCGGAAGCCTTCGTTCCCGTCAAACTCGCGAGGTCGCTCACGGTCAGGCCAGGGACAATGCGGATAATCTTCGGAGCCTGCTTGACCCCTTCCGAGACGGGGGCTTCTTCCCTCTCCCTCTTTCGGGACTTCTTCCCTCTTTTTCTCGGGCTTTCCTTCCGATGGGCAGGCTTCGGGGCCGCGGGATACTTGATCTCGACTACCTTAAGGGATGGGGCCTCTTCCTTGTCGCCGAGATCCTCCTCGACGGACTCGATCTCCTCCACTTCCTCCAGGATGACCTTCCGGGAGGCCTTGCGCCCCTTTTTGCCGGGGCCTTTTTTCGGCTTCTCGGATTCCTCTTCAACCATCTTTTTGGGAGGCTTGATCTCGGCCTCTTTCTTTTCTTCTTTTACCTCAACCTTTTCCGGAGGTGCCTGCACTTCAGCCGCCTGCCGGATAACCTTGACAGTAGGAATTTCGGAACCCTGTGAGGAAAGGTCTTTTTCGATCTCGAGGGTGGTCACGGGGATCCGTTTTTTCTCCCTGGGCCTTACAGCCTCTTCCGAAGACGGAGCCGCCGCCGAAGCGGGCGGAATTTCTTCCGGGGCAGCCTCTTCCCCTTGCCCGTCGGCCCCCACAACCTCCGGGGCGCCGGATTCCTCGGCGGTCCCTTCCTCTTCCGGAGGGGGAATGATCTCCCCAACGGGTTGGGCCGCAGCCTCCGGGCCTACTTCTCCGGGAGATTCTCCTGCAGTTTCTTCAAGGGGTTCTGGAGGGGTTTCCTCCAGACGGACCTCCACTTCCGTGGTCGTTTCCCCCTTGCGGACCGAAACGATCCTCCTTTTGGAAGTCTTGGTCCGGTCTTCCCTCGGCTTGCCGGTCAGAACGTCGCTGACCATATCCACAAGGTGGCGGTCCACGCTGCTGGTGATGTTGACGACGTCAAAACCCATGGCCTTGAGCTGGGAAAACAGCTCCTCCGGACTCATGGAATACTCCTGAGCGAGTTCATCAACCCGAACCATGCTCATCGATTCGAACCTCCCTGATTCATTACATTTTTTTCGCGTTCCAGTGATTCCCTGATTGCTCTGGCGATCCCCTCGTCCTTTACGAGTACGACGCTTCGGGGACTTTTCCCCAGCGCCCTTCCCAGATCATCCCTGGTAAAGGATTCCCTGAAAGGAACGGACGCCCTCGTCAGGGCCTTCCTTATTTTCTCCCCGATATCCGGGGAAACGTCCTTGGCTAAAAGGCCGAGCCACGTCATTTCGGCGCCCCGTCTCAGTTCCCCCTCAACGAGGCTGGTCCCTGAGGACGCCCGGCCGCTTTTTCGCGCCTGCCCCAGAAGGGACAGGGCCCTTTGACGGTAGGCCGCGGCGATATCACGCTGTAAATCCCCGGCCGTGTCCAGAACCTTTTTATCCACCTTGAGAGCGGCCGCGAGACGCCCCTTCATGGCATTCAGGACGCAGCTCCCCTCGGGACAGACATAAGCGCCGCGGGAAGGAAAGGTACCCTTCAGGTCCGGGACCAGCCTCCCCGACGGGGAGCATACTATCCGTACCAGGCCTGTCTTCTCCCTCTTCTTTCCGCAACCGGTGCAGGTTCGGACCGGAGGGGTCCTGAGAGCCACGCCTCACTCCTTCTCCCGGGATCCCCCTGCTATTCCCCGGATTCCTCTTCACCCGATGTCCGGCTCCGCAATTTTTCCACGGTTTTTGGACCGAGGCCGGAGACCTTCAGGAGCTCCTCGTCGGAGGCCGCCGCGATGGACTTCTCATCAGCATATCCCGCCTGGGCCAGAGCCTGGACCACTTTATCGGGGATCCCCTCGAGGAGCCCGGAATCCCCGGAGGGTTCTTCTTCCTGTGCGGGGGCCGCCTCTTCCTGAGCCGCGCCCTTTTCCACCTGGGTCTCGCTTTTTATCGTGATATTCCAGCCGGTGAGGCGGGCCGCCAGACGGACATTCTGACCGTTTTTCCCGATGGCGAGGGAGAGTTCCTCGTCGGCCACGATGACCTCCATGGCCTTCTCGGTCTCATTGATGATCACCCGGGTAACCTGGGCAGGGCTCAGGGCATTGCTGACGAAAAGGGCCGGGTCGGATAACCAGGGGATGATGTCGATCCGTTCCCCCCTCAGCTCGTTCACCACCGCCTGGACCCGGGATCCTTTGACCCCGACACAGGCCCCGACCGGGTCCACGTTGGGATCGTGGCTGACCACAGCGATCTTGGAGCGCCCTCCCGGTTCCCTGGCCGCGTTGCGGATCTCCACGACTCCCTCGGAAATCTCGGGGACTTCCAGCTCAAAAAGCTTGAGCAAAAAGTCGATGGAGGCCCTTGAAAGAACCACCTGGGGTCCCTTGGCGTTCTGTTTCACATCCAGGATATAGGCCTTGATCCGGTCTCCCTGCTTGTAGCGCTCGCGGGACACCTGCTCTTTGGGAGGCAGCTCCGCCTCCGTTTTTCCGAGGTCGACGATGATGCTTCCCCGTGAAAAACCGTGGACGATCCCGTTGATGATCTCGCCGACGCGCGAGGAATAGGTTTTGTAGACCATCTCCCTCTCCGCCTCCCGGAGTTTCTGTACGATCACCTGCTTGGCCGTCTGGGCCGCGATCCTGCCGAACTCGTTGGCGTCTATTTCGATCTCAACCTCGTCCCCGGGCATCACCTCCGGATCCAGTTGACGGGCCTCCAGAAGGGAAATCTCCATGGCGGGATCCTCCACGCGAAGGGTCACTTCCTTTCGCTGGTAGATCTCGATCATCCCGTCATCCCGGTTGAGCTTCGCGAAGATGTCTGTCCCGGATCCGTATACTTTTTTCGCGGCCGTAACCAGGGCAGCTTCGATGGCCTCCACAAGGGCATCCTGGTTGATCCCCTTTTCCCTCTCCAGCTGGGAGAAGATCATCAATAATTCCGGATTAGCTTTCATTCGTCTTTTCCTCTGCAACCTGGCCGGCCGGCTGCCGCCGCCAACCAGCAAAAATTAATCTGTCCGCCGCCCTCGATGACCTGGAGGCCCTTACCGCTTCGTCCTGGCGTTAAAATCATAATCCAGTCTCGCGGTTGAAATGTCCTCCACGGGGACCCGGATTTTTGCGCCATCCTCGAGGACAACCGAAACGACGCCATCCTCGATCCCCTCCAGTTTCCCGGCGATTTTCCTTCTCCCATCGACAGAACGATGGGTCCTGATGAGAACCTGCCTTCCCGCAAAACGCTCGAAATCCTTTTCCTCCTTGAGGGGCCGGTCGAGGCCCGGGGAGGAGACTTCGAGATAGTACTTGACCGGGATGAGGTCCTCGACATCGAGATGGACGCCGAGGTCGCGGCTCACGGCAGCGCAGTGATCCACGGTGACGCCTCCCTCGTGATCTATGGTGACCCGAAGGATCCAGCGGCCCATTTCCGTTCGCAGGGTCACATCCACCAGTTCGAGGCCATTCCGGTCCAGGACTGGCCTGAGGATCTCCCGGATCCGGTCCGTGATGGCTCTTGTATCCATCGCGATCCCCCCAAAATACAAAAGAGCGGAACTGCCCGCTCTTTCCGTAACGAGAAAGAAAAGCGTAAGTTAGTTAGCACAAGTAAAAAAAGTTGGCAAGGGGGTCCCTGCCGGCCATGTCCGGGCGGGACGGGAGTTAAGAGTT
>JAFGWO010000134.1 GCA_016937135.1 Pseudomonadota bacterium | reverse complement strand
GAGGTCCTGGATGTACTCCCGCGTCCAGTTCCAGTTGGGTTTATAGGAGTACTCGTTGTACACGATGGTGAGGGCGTTGGTCGGGCACAGGACGGCGCAGCGCTGGCACCCGACGCACAGATCCTCGCGGTGGACCATAACATTGTCCTCCGCCTCGTAGCTGAAAACGCCGAAGGAGCACTGCCTCTCGCAGACGCGGCACTGGATGCACCTGTCCTCGTCGCGGCGGACGGAGAACTCGGGGAGGAGCGAGGTCAGCATGGACGGTTCCCCTCTTTTTCCTCGATCTGGCAGATCACTTTGCCTCCCTTGACAGGGTCATGGTCGGCGCCCTTCTTGAGCCGGGCGATGACCGGGTGTCCCCCGACGGGAATCCACACTTTCTCGAGCTCGGGAGCGATCAGTCTGATGGCGGACTCTTCCGATGAGGTGTAGACGATGTCCCCGCTGATCCCGGCCACCATGGGCCGAAGGCGGATCCGGTCGGTGTGGGCGACCATTTCCCCGTGGTGGGCCACGATGATAGCGAAGGGGCCGTTCAGGAGGAGCGGCCCGTAGACGCTCCTCAAGGTCTCGAAATACTTCCTCCGCTTTTCCTCCATCCGGTCGATCTGCTCCCACACGGGGGGCGAGAAGATATCCATGACCGTTTCGATGGGAAGCCCGTGCTTCCTTGTGAGAAGATCCACCGCGTAGGCGATGACCTCGGTGTCCGTCTGCATGGTGCAGACGTATCCGTACATCTCGAGGAAGCGGCGGTTGGCCCCGTAGGACGAGATCTCCCCGTTGTGCACAACGGTCCAGTCCAGAAGGCCGAAGGGGTGGGCCCCTCCCCACCATCCCTGCGTGTTGGTGGGAAAGCGGCCGTGGGCGGTCCACAGATACCCTGAATAATTTTCGAGGCCGAAAAAGGCTCCGATCTCCTCGGGGAATCCGACCCCCTTGAAAACCCCCATGTTCTTGCCCGAAGAAAACACGAAAGCGCCGTCTATCTCCGCGTTGATGGAAAAAACCCTTCGGGTGACCAGGTCGTCGTCCGAAATGATCTCCTTCACCTCCTCGCGGCTCGGGGAAACGAAATACCGGTAGATATCCGGGGGGATCTTTATGGCCTCCGTGGGAAAGGTGGGCATGGCCTCAGCGTGCCGGACGAAAAAATACCTCTTGAGAAAGGCTTCCGTCTCCTGCCGGCTTCCCGGCACGGTGTACATGATGTGAAAGGCGTAGTCTTCCGGGTAATCGGGGTAGCACCCATAAACCGCCAGCCCCCCTCCGAGCCCGTTGCCCCGCTCGTGCATATTGGCGATGGCGGTCAGGATATCCCTTCCCGAGTGGAGCGTCCCGGACGTATCCATCATCCCGAAGATGGAGCACTGGGAGATCACCTTTTCATCGTTGTACGGGTTGTTGAGCCTTGACAGATCCTTCATCGTTTTACCCGGCCTTAAGAAACGTTAAAGGTTAATGACCCCGCAAAGGTCATCGACGCGGCCCGGGTGCGGGCCGCCCGGATCCAGGACCAGCATCCCAAGTCATGGATCCGTGAGGAAAGGGAAAACCACGCTTTTCCCTAACCGTTGCGCGAAAAGTCCCGCATCGGACTTTCCGCGACCCTCTCAATTAGCTTTCCATCTCCATTATAGGGCGCATGATCTCTTCCCTGCCTTCCGGGCCGAGGTCCGCGGCGGAAAACTCATCCCTGAGGAGCTGATCCCTGAAAGGGGTGGTCCTGACCTCTGACCGCATGAGCCCGAGATACAGGCCCGCGCGCTGGACATTCCCAGCCATGATGAGCCCCCGGATGATGTCATCCTTAAGGATAACCTTGGCGTAGGCTCCCTCGTCTTCCCGGACTATCTCCTCGAAGCCGGGCTCCTCCGGTTTAAGGACAAAGCCCGCCGAAACCATCGGCAGGCCGAAAAAATCCACGGAGTTCATGTTCGTGACCCACGTGTGCCTGTATTCGGATCCGGTCATGTTCAAACCGGCGACCCGGCCCCCTATGTAGGCGTTGGGCCAAAGGGGGAGAAGCCTCATCCCGCCCGTGACGAAATCCCAGGCATGGGCGCAGTCCCCGCAGGCATAGATCCCCTTGCGGTTCGTCTCCATCCGGGTGTTGACGTCGATCCCCCCACCCGTTTTGACGTCGGCTATCCGGACCCCGGCCCCTGCCGCCAGTTCAGCCTTTGGCCTGACGCCGGCGGCCAGCACGAGGAGTTGGCAGGGAATGGAGGTGCCATCCTTAAGGGTCACTTCGGCAATCCTTCCCCTGCTGTCGCCGCCTGCCGCCGTGACCGTGTTGTTAAGGATGATCTCCACGTTTCCCTTCCGGAAGGCCTCCATGGCCATCCCCGAGGAAACCGGATCTGTGACCGGGGCCAGGATGCGGTCCCCCAGCTCCACCAGGGTAACCTCTTCGAGGCGGCCGGCAAGGGCCTGAGCGGTCTTTGTCCCGATAAGGCCCGCACCGAGGACCACGGCCTTTCGGACCTGGCCAAGATCCTCTCTGACGCGAAGGCTCTGATCCAGGGTGATCATGGGGGTGATCCCCTCCAGCCCAAGGCCTTCCATCAGGGGCATGAAAGGTCTCGCCCCTGTGGCGATCAGGAGTTTTTTAAACCTGAGGACCTTCCCGGGCCCGCCCGCCACGGGAACAGCATGGACTTCCCTGCCATCCGCGTCCAGGGAAGCGGCCCTGAAACCCGGGAAAAAATCCACCCGGGTTTTCCGATAGAAATCCCGCGGACGGAAATCCATTGAATTTCCGGACAGATGCCCATCGAGCAGGTGTGTGATCAGGGGACGGCTGTAAACGTGATGGGGCTCATCGGAGACGACGGCAATCCTTCCTTTTTTATCCTGCCTCCGGATGCCCTCAATGCACCCCACCCCTCCGGCGGAATTCCCGATAATCAGATAGTCAAAGGTTCCGGATGCCATCTAAAACTCCTCGTCGACTTCGTAGAGAGCATCATTGGGGCAGGATTCGACGCAGGCGGGTATTTCCCTGCCGGGGCAAAGGTCGCACCGCACCGCCACCCTCGGCCCCCTGAGATCAGGCCTGACGGCGCCCTTGGGGCATGCCAGGACGCACGTCCAGCACCCTATGCATTTTTCCTTGTCGTGGAGGACCTCCCCTGTGTCGACATCCTGCCAGATGGCCCCCGTGATGCAGGAATAGGCGCAGTACGGTTCGGGGCATTGCCGGCATTGCAGGGCAAAAGAAGTCGCTCCCCTCTCCTCTACCCGGACCATCGGGGGCGGCGGGGTTTCCTTCTTGAAGGTCTTGAGGATATCCTTTGAAGCGGAATGCTCCACCTGGCAGTGGATCTCGCACAGCCGGCACCCGATGCACACCTCGTCCCTGCAATAAATCCTTCGCAACGCCAACCTCCGCCCTTTGGGGAATTTGCCTTTCCCATTACAGGATACAAGGAGCATGCCAAAGGGTTGGTCCTTTTAACCTCTTGAAAACAGGCGATAAAAATGATTTTGGTAAAAAGCGCAACTCACTTTTATGTTATTTTACAACACTAAAGTTTATAAATTTTACTCATTTTATTCCCTGAAGGGTTGCCGGAGCCAGAATAAACGATAATCACGGGTCCTGAATTTTCCGCTGTTGACACCCTTTTGCATTTCCCTGATGATATTTTTAATTTCACGACTATAAACCACGACCGCGAACCCCACAGGAAAGAAGCGTCTCGGAACTTGATCATTACCCTCCACCAGATAAACACCACTGTCGGCGATTTTAGCGGCAACGCCGCGAGAATCCTTGCGGGCGCCCGCAAGGCCCGGTCACTCGGGTCGGATCTCGCCGTCTTTCCCGAGATGGCCCTGACAGGGTACCCGCCCCTTGACCTTCTGGAAATGGGCGACTTCCT
>JAFGWO010000133.1 GCA_016937135.1 Pseudomonadota bacterium | reverse complement strand
TGCTGATAAACCTTGGTGGACTTATAGGGTATATGGATGTCTGTGTCAACGAAACTGCATGAGGATAAAAGGAAATTTCGATGGACAGGGAAGATCTGAAAAGGGAAATAAAAAGCCTTCTGATCCGGCGCAGGGCCCTTCTCCTGGCCCATAATTATCAGACGGCGGATGTCCAGGAAATTGCCCATCACACCGGGGATTCCCTTGGCCTCGCCCAGGCGGCCGCCGAATCCGATGCCGAAGTGATCGTGTTCGCAGGGGTGCATTTCATGGCCGAGTCGGTGTCGATCCTCGCCCCGGAAAAGACCGTCCTCCTGCCGCGGAAGGACGCGGGGTGCCCCATGGCCGATATGATCACCCCCGAAGGTGTTGCCGACCTCAGGAAGCGATATCCGGGGGGCACGGTTGTGGCTTACGTCAACACCTCCGCGGCGGTCAAGGCAGCGAGCGATATCTGCTGCACCTCGGGAAACGCCGTGAACGTGGCAAGATCCCTGCCTTTGGAGGCGGATCCCCTGATCATGATTCCCGATCAGAACCTGGCGCAATTCGTGGCCGGCCGCGTTGACCGGAAGATCGTGTGGCACGACGGCTTCTGCTACGTCCACCATCGCTACAGCGCCGGGGATGTCCTCGAGGCCAGGAATCGCCATCCCGACGCGGTCTTCGTGACCCACCCGGAGTGCCGTCCGGAGGTCCAGGTCCTTGCCGACCGCATCGCCAGCACTTCGGGGATGTTCACCTTCGCAAGGGAAACCCGCAGCCGCAAGATCATCGTGGGGACCGAAACCGGGGTTCTTTACGGCCTGCGAAAGGAAAATCCGGATAAAATCTTCATCCCTCTTTCCGAGGACATGATCTGTGAGGACATGAAGCTCACCCGCCTCGAGGACATCCGGGATGCCCTTCTGAACCTGGAGCCCGCAGTCAAGGTTCCGGAAGAGACCAGGGTGAAAGCGAAAAAGCCTCTGGACAGGATGCTGGCCGTGCCGAGGGACTGAGGAAACTGACGGCGAGACGGGGAGACGCGGGGACACGGCGGAAAACCGATGAGCCAGGACCTGTTATTCTTCCTTCCTCCTTCTCCCTTCCCTATTCAGGGTTCCTGTATTCCCCGCTCTTCCCCCCGGCCTTGTGGATCAGGCGGATATTGGTGATCCGGATGCCCTTTTCCATGGATTTGAGCATGTCATAGACGGTGAGGGCGGCAATGCTGGCCGCCGTCAGGGCTTCCATTTCCACGCCGGTTCTGGCGGTTGTGGAGGCGGTCGCCTCGATGCGGATGCCGGGGATCTCTTCGTCGATTTTCAGGTCGACCTTCAGGGATTCAAGGGGCAGGGGATGAGTCAGGGGGATAAGATCAGGGGTCTTTTTTCCTCCGAGGATGCCGGCGATCCTTGCCGCCGCGAGGACATCCCCTTTGGGCGCCGTGCCGTCGGCCACAGTCCGGAGGGTTTCAGGTGAAACCACCACGTCCGCGCCCGCCGTCGCAACGCGGCGTGTGGGGTTTTTGGCCCCCACATCCACCATCCGAGCGCGGCCCTTTCCGTCCAGATGGCTCAGGGGGGCCAGAGGACTATTCCTTTCCGGTTTTCTGGAGAAACCGGGCGATCACTTCCGACCATTGGGCCGGAAGGTCCTTGAAAGAGATCCCGATGGCCAGGTTGCCGTTTTCCAACCGGCGTTGATGCACGATCTGTCCCGTTGCCTCGAAGACGTGGTCCCGGATCCCCAGGGTGACCCATACCTCGTTGTTTCCCTGGGGGACAGCATCGGGGATCTCCAGAAGGATGCCCCCTTCCGAAAGGTCAAGGGTCCTTCCCACCGCCTCGAGGTCTACCCTGCCCTCGGCATCCCTGTGGATGAGGGAGACAAGGTTCAGCGTTTCAAAGCGCTTGTCGCGTTGCGTCGTGTGCGTGGGAGTCAAAACCTTCTCCTTGATGGAAGAACCCTGGTGGGCGCTACCCCGTCTGGGGACGGGTGTCTCACCGCCGACCGATAGCATATTTCCCCTTCTGTTGCAATGAGTTTGGGCATTTCCTTTTGACTTGTCAGGGGGTTTGGATATATTTTCCCCAGAGGAGGAAACAATGGAAAAGTTCCGGATAAGGACATCGCGAAGGCAGGAGATGGTGGACATCACCCGTTTTGTGGAGGAATCGGTCCGGAAGGCGGGGGTCAAACGGGGCCTTTGCATGGTCTATTGTCCCCACACCACCGGCGCTGTAACCATCAACGAAGGCGCCGATCCCGATGTCGCCTCGGATATCCTGATGGGTCTGGGCCGCCTCGTGCCGGATGGTCTTCCTTTCGGGCACAGGGAGGGCAACGCGGATGCCCATTTGAAGGCCAGCCTGATCGGGCCATCGGAGAACCTCATCGTCTGCGACGGGCGGCTGGCGCTGGGGACATGGCAGAAGATTTTCTTCTGTGAGTTCGACGGCCCGCGCGAGAGGACCGTCTGCATGGAGCTCATTCCGGGCGGAGAAATTTAAGTGGCCGACCTCCAGGCCCTGGAAGGGTATCGGGAGTGCCACACCTGCGCGGTCGGAAAAAAACTGGAGGCCAGCCGGTGCCGTTTCTGTACGGGACGCCTGGATCTTAAAGACCGTCTGCTCCTGGAAGGGGAAAAAGGGCGCCGGGAAAAAGGTTCGATTTATCTTTCAGCCCTTCTCCCCGGGGCCGGACACTTGTATTCCGGCCGGCCGTTTGTGGGGACCCTCTTTTTGCCCCTTGCGCCCCTGACCCTGGGATTGGTCTGGAAGGGGCAGGGCAGCTGGAACTGGGGCATGACCGTCCTTCTTCTGGCCCTTCTCCTCTCGTGGGTTCTGGTGGTCCTGGATTGCCGAAGGGGATCCGGTCCCTTCCGGCCCCCCTGCCAGGCGGCCTGCCCCGCGGGAATCCCCTGCTCCCAGTACGTCCACCTGTTAGACAAGGGAAAGGACCGGGAGTCCCTGGAGCTCATTGAGGCTTTCTGTCCTTTTCCGGGGACGATCGGGCGCGTCTGCCACCACCCGTGCGAGGAAGAGTGCAACCGGGGCAAAGACGGGGAGCCCGTGGCCATATGCTCTCTCAAGCGGTTTGCCAGCGATCAGGGAGCCGGATTGGAGAGCATCTTCCCCCGGGAGATGGCAAAAACCTCCGGATCCCCTGAACGCAAGGTTGCCGTCGTGGGGGCAGGGCCCTCGGGGCTGAGCGCCGGTCTTTATCTTCTTCTTTGCGGGTTTGACGTTTCCATCTTCGAGGCCAGGGATTTTGCCGGGGGGACCCCACTCGTCTACGCGCCCCCTTATCGTCTCCCCCTGGAATTCTACCAGCGCGAAGTGGACCGCGTCCTGGACCTCGGAATGGATCTGAGGCCGGGGAAAAAGCTGGGAGCGGATTTTTCCCTCCTGGACCTCCAAAATGAGGGATTCCTTGGCGTTTACCTGGCAATGGGGGCCGGCGTCTCTGTCCGTCTTCCCCACACGGGATCAGAATCAGAGGGTTTTCTGGATGGAAGGGATTTCCTTGAACAGGTCAAAAAGGATCCGGGAACGAAAATGGGGGGAGATGTCCTCGTCATAGGGGGCGGAAATGTTGCCCTCGATGTGGCCCGATCGGCCCTCCGGTGCGGAGCGGACAAGGTCAGGGTCATCTGCCTTGAAAAGCTTCCGCAAAAAAGGGAAAAACAGTTTTTTCACCATAAAGGGGAATGGAGGGAGATCAGGCCCAGAGACATGAGGCAATTCATGCCGGCGCACCCCTGGGGGATTGCCGACGCGGCGGCCGAAGGCGTGGAAATCATGGACGGCTCCGCGGCCGTTGAATTTTTCATCGAGGGCGGCAGGGTCAAAGGGGCGAAATGCCTCAGGGTCGAAAGGATCGATCAGGATTCTAAAGGCAAGCTGGTTCCGGTGTACAGGGAGGGCACCGAGTTTAACCTGAAGGCCGACACCGTTTTGACAGCTGTCGGGTCCTTTCCCGATTTTTCCTTCCTCGGAGGGGTGCCTGTCAGCCGCCCGGTATCCAGGAAGGCTCCCATCCTGCGCTACGGCGGGATCGAAGGGGTCTCGATCCCGGTCGTGGCGGGGGGGGATATGGCCCTTGGTCCCGCTTCCGTCATCGAGGGGATCGCCGCCGGGAAGGAGGCCGCCCTTTATTTCTACCGGGAACTGGGTGGCGCGGCGCCGGTGAGCGTCCGCTACCGGTCCAGGAGAATCCCCGAGCCATGGTCCAATTATCGGGATGACCCCCAGGCGCGCAGACGCAGGCCCGAAAGGACTCTGGGCCCTGAGGACAGGACCCGATCCTTTTCGGAGGTTTCCGCCGGCCTCAGCGAGGGGTCTGCCAGGGAGGAGGCGGCAAGGTGCATGAGATGCGACTGGCCCCGGATGAGGGCGAGCAAGGTGAAAAAATTTTTCCGGGACGGGGAATGACCGAAGGGGGGAGGGAGAAGGAACGACCGGGCGAGGGGGCGAAGGGGCGAAAAGGCGAAGGGACGGGGATACGAAATTACGAAAAACGGGGGAACGATTCCTTTAAGTTCTTTTCGTCCAGTGGTTCAGTCGTCCCGTCGTCAGTTCGTGTGGTCCTTTCATCTTGCCGCCAGTTCGCAGCTTGATCTGGTCGTTATTTGCGTCTGTTACATTAAGGGCCTGGATCGCTTCACGCCGGGTGAGTTCGCGATGACAAAAAAACGGCCGGGATCGCATCACGCGAGATTAGTCCGCGATGACAAAAAAGGTCCATTCCAAAGGAAAACCTTTCGACCCACTATTCCCTGCTCCCTTCAAAAAATCGGCCACTCGACCGGCTCCCTTCTCTTCGACCAGGCTCAGGGCAGGCCCTTCGACAAGCTCATGCCAGGCAGTTTTCGCAGTAGGCGCGAAGAAGGGCAAAATTTTTGCCTCTGAACCCTGAACTCTCAACCCTGAACTGTTGTTTTTCCCGGAATCTGGAATTGTATTTTTGATTTCTAGAACAGCGGCTCTTCCCTGATTTCCTCTTCCCTTATGACCCGGTAGAATTCCCCCGTTTGTCCTGCCTTGCCCGGGATTCCGGTTACCTCCACCAGGACCTTTTTCCGTGCGTAGGTGATCTCCAGGCGGTCCCCCGGGGCGACAGTTTTCCCGGGCCGGGAAGGGCGTCCATTGAGGATCACATAGCCGTTTTCACACAGGATGGAGGCCAGGGACCGCCGCTTGACCAGGCGCGTCCTTTTGAGGAAAAGATCGAGGCGAAGGCTGGCCTTATCCTCCATCGGTCAGGATCTCGATGTAGGTGTTCTCCTTCAGCTCCCTGAACCATTCGTCCTGGATCTCCCGGCCCTTTTCCTCCATCAGGGCGGCTCGAATTTCGTCCTCTACCTCGGTAAAAGGAGGAGGGGGCAGAAGGGATTTGTTTTCAAGCCTCAGGATATGAAGGCCCAGATTCGTCCTTACGGGTCCCCCGATTTCCCCGGGATCGAGGTCGGCGGCAAGGGACTCGAGTTCGGGGAGCAGCTCTCCCTTCTGGAAGGTCCCGAGCAGCCCCCCTTTCGGCGCCGATACGCGGTCCGCGGAGTGTTCCCTCGCCAGGGTTTCAAAGGGGACCCCGCTTTCGAGCCGATCCATGATTCTGGGGGCCAGGTCCTCCACGCCCCCCTCGCTTCCGCTGGAGGGGGATTCGGGCGTCAGGAGAATGTGGCTGATGACAAAGGTTTCCCGGGGGGGGTAGGATGTATCGTACCGCTCCCTCATTTCCTCCTCGGTCACCCTGACCTTGGATCCCACCGCCGCGTTGAGGGCCTTTCTGATCAGGAGCTGTTCTTTCAGATTGTCCTCGAAATCCCTTTTGTCCTGCCCTCTTGAGGCCAGAAATTCCTCAAAACGGTCCATGGACATCTGGCCGTTGTCTAAAAAAGCTTTTTCCGCTTTTTCAAGTTCCTCCGGGGAAACGGAAAGCCTGTTGTCCCGGGCCCAGGACAGGACTAGCTTACGCTCGATAAGGACCTGAAGGGCTTCCTCGCGCGAAAAGTCCGGATTATCGGCAAGGATGAACTCCACTTGCCTCTGGGTTACAGGTTCCGACCCGACGCGCGCGATGATCTGGTCCACGACCTGGGCGGCCCCTGCCGGACAGGGACCGGCGAGATTAAGGATCAGGGCCAGGACAAGGGAGAAAAGAAGGGACGGTCTCATTTGACACCTTTTTCAAAGGTTTTCGGGATAGGTTGTGATCCGGGCCTGGGATTTCAGGGACAAGAACCACTCCCGGAAATATTCCTCCCGGCGTTCCTGAAAGAGTTGGGCCCTGATTCCGGCTTCGGCTTCCTCCAGGGAAAGGGTCTTCGGAGGAAAGCGCTCCTCGATCCGGAAGATGTGGAATCCGTAAGGCGACTCGACGACCGGGCTGACGGCACCCACCTTGTAGCGGAAGACAACCTCATCGAACTCCTCCGGCATCTGCCCCTTGGGAAAAACCCCGAGATCCCCGCCGTCTTTCGCGTCGGGACTCTGGGAGTGCCGGCGGGCCAGTTCCTCAAAATCTTCCCCTTTCAGGATCCTCTTTCTCAGCCCTTCAGCCTCTTCCCTGGTCGCCACCATGATCTGCCTTGCGCGCACCCGCATGGGAAGTTCAAACTCTTTCCTGTTATCCTTGTAAAATCCGCTGATGTCCTCGTCGCTGATCTGGATGACGCTGTCGATCTCCTGCTCGATGACCTTGTTGATAAGAAGTTTCTCCCGGTGTTCTTCCCTCCACTTTTCCGGTGCCAGTCCGGAATCCTCCGGTGGATAGTCGGCAAAGGGGTCATTGGGGTAATCCTGGGTGAGATGGGCCATCTCCGCGTCGAGATCCTCCTCTGGGACCGTTAATCCGAGTTTCCGCGCCTCCTGCAGGAGAAGGCGGGTTTCTATGAGCTGGTTTAAAAACCCGGTCTTGAGTTCCGGCGCGGAGGAGAGGGGGGACTGGGAAAGATTTGCCCGTTTCGCGAATCGTTCGAACCGCTCGTTGAAAAAGGAAACGGTGAGGGACTCCCCGTTGACCTGCGCGGCCAGCTTCTCAACGGCCGGGGCATCATCCGCCGGCCCGCGGAGAAGAACCTGAAACAAGAGGGCTGCCAGGACAAGGCCGGGGAGGAAGATGGCGGCGAAGGTTTTCTTCATGGCCCCTTTCCTTACCAGAAAATCAAAGAGATCGTAACACATCCATGAGGAATTCAACACGGTCCATGGGTTTGGGGAAACCGGAAATGTCGATCTTCAAGGTCACGGGAGGCACGAAAGCGAGGCGCCGGTCGGATGTAAGGAGGGATATGAGGGCATCCGGGGACACCTTTGCCTGAGGATGGAACCCCACCAGAAGGAAAGGCCCCGCCGTGTCGATGCGTTCCACCCCCATTTCCCTGGCGGTGATCTGCACTTTCATGCGCGCGAATAGCCCGGCCACTTCAGCAGGCAGACGCCCGAACCTGTCGGCGGCCTCCTCCCGGAGCTGATCCAGCTGGGAGAGGTCCGCCGCGCCGGCGAGTCTCTTGTAAAAGGTCAGCCGCTCGCCCACGTCCGGCAGGTATCCCTCGGGAAGATAGGCGGGGACCGGCAGGGTTATGACCGGGTCGACCTGCAGTCCGGCTTCCTGACCGGCCGCCTCACGGACGGCCTGTTCAAGGAGCTGGGAGAAAAGTTCCAGCCCCACGGCTTCGATCCTGCCGGACTGTTCCTCCCCTAGGAGGTTGCCGGCGCCCCTCATCTCCAGGTCGTAGGAGGCGAGCCTGAAGCCCGAACCGAGCTCGGTCAGTTCCTTCAGGCTCCTTAACCGCTGCCTCGCCTCCCTGGTGACCTGTCCTTCGGGAGGAACGAGGAGGTAGGCGTAGGCCAGGACGTGGGAGCGCCCCACCCGCCCCCTTAACTGGTAAAGCTGGGCCAGGCCGAACCGGTCTGCCCGATTGATGATGAGGGTGTTGGCATTGGGGATGTCGAGGCCCGATTCGATGATGGCGGTGGTGACCAGGACATCGAGGTCCTGGTTGAGGAATCCGACCATGACTTCCTCGAGCTCTTTTTCCCCCATCTGCCCGTGCGCTACCCCCACCCGGGCGTGGGGCACGGTATTCCGGACCATTTCAGCCGCGGCGGCAATGCTGCGGACCCGGTTGTGGACGAAAAAGACCTGCCCTCCCCGATCCATCTCCCTGCTGATGGCATCCCTGATGAGATCCCTGTCGAAGTACCGCACTTCCGTGTGCACCGACTTCCGGTCCGCGGGGGGGGTGTGGATGATGGAAAGGTTCCTCAGGCCCGAAAACGCCTGGAAGAGGGTCCGGGGTATGGGGGTCGCCGACATGGTCAGGACATCCACCGTTTCCCGGAGCCTCTTTAACTTCTCCTTGTGGCGGACGCCGAAGCGGTGCTCCTCATCGATGACGGCGAGTCCCAGGTCGTGGAAGACGACGTCTTCAGAGAGAAGCCGGTGAGTCCCGATCACGATATCAAGGCTGCCTTGGGCGAGGGATTCCAGGACTGTTTTCCGGGTCGCGGGAGGGACGAAGCGGCTCAGCAATCCAACCGTAACGGGGAAATCCTTCAGGCGGGAGGAAAAGTTCTGAAAATGCTGCTGGGCCAGGACGGTGGTGGGCACCAGGACGGCGGTCTGTTTCCCGGCGGCCGCGGCAAAAAAGGCCGCCCTCAGGGCCACTTCGGTTTTACCAAAGCCGACATCCCCGCAGACCAGGCGGTCCATGGGGACAGGAGCGGACATATCCTGGAGGACCTCCCTGATGGTCCGGTCCTGGTCAGGCGTTTCGTTCCAGGGGAAGGACATCTCGAATTCCCGGAAGATCGGGTCCGGGGGGGGGAAGGCATAGCCGGGCTGACTTTGCCTGGCGGCCGAAATTTTCAAAAGTTCCTGGGCCATGAGGCGCAGGGAACGCCGGATCCTGGCCTTGGAATGGCGCCACGCCGCGCCCCCGAGCTTGCTGAGGGGAGGGGGCGTCTCGGAGGCGCTCCGGTAGCTCTGGACCCTGTTCATCTGCCAGACGGGGACGTAAAGGGAATCCCCGCCGGAAAAGGAAAGGTGGAGAAAATCGTCCACCGCCCCGGCCACATCGAGCTGTTTTAACCCGAGATATTTTCCGATCCCGTGGTCGATATGGACCACGATGTCCCCTTTTGTGAGGGACCCGATGGGCAGTTCCCACTCCGGAAAGGAGACGGCCGTACTCTTTTTATAGGTCGGAACCCCGAAAAGGTCGGCGTCGCAGATGACCCGCAGCCCTTCCCCGGGCAGGTAAAACCCGGATGAGAGGGCCCCGATGACGATGGCCGGCCCCCGGCTCTTAACGGCTTCGGAAAAGGAACCCGTCCGGCGAATCCCGTTTTTTGCATCCTGGAGAAGAACTTCCAGACGGTCGGCAGAGGAGGTCGAGTGGAGGATGATGACGATTTTATCCGCTGTCCCCTCTTCCAGAAGGCGGACGAGCTCGGTTATCCGGTCCGGCCTCGATGCGGGGACGGTCGATGGAAGGGGGGATGTGCACGGGATTTTTCTTGCCCCCGCCGTGTCGAAAAGCCCGGCAAGGAGTTTTTTCCCGGAGCTTAAGCGGGCGATGGTTTTTTCCGGGTCGGCGTAGACTTTCTCCGCCCTGGGCAAAAAGGCGGGCCCGGGCCGGCCGGCATCCCTGAAAAAGGCCTTCAATCTCCCCCGTATTTCCTCGAATTCATGAAGAAAAAAGAGGGCATTTTCGGGGAAATAGTCCGGAGGGTGGGATGCCTTTCCGTAAAGGAGGGGCATGAAGATCCCTATGCCCGGAGGGTCCAGCCCGTCCCGGAACTGGGAGAGAAACCGCTCCCTCGCCGTGGCCCCTCCGCCGGAAGCCGTGAAATGCTCGAACAGGACCCTGGCGGCTTTTTCCCTCTCCCCCGGAGCGAGGAGCAGTTCCGTCACAGGGAGGAGAAGGCATTCCCCGATCTCGGTACCGGACCTCTGCGTGTCCACATTGAAGGTCCTCAGGGAGTCGATGAGATCTTCTGCCAGCTCCACGCGGACGGGCTCTTCCCTGCCGG
>JAFGWO010000132.1 GCA_016937135.1 Pseudomonadota bacterium | reverse complement strand
GGGAGAGCGGCCCTTGCCCCGGTTTCCCCATTCCCGAGATTCTCTGGAATATCAAACCCCACCCACACCCCGGCGACGAGGCCCGGAGCGACCCCCAGAAACCAGGCATCCTTGAAATCATTGGTTGTCCCGGTTTTACCGCCAACCGGGCTTCTCAGGTCGGAAGCCGCCCTGCCGGTCCCCCTGGCGATAACTCCCTCAAGGAGGCTTGTGGTGAGGTAGGCCGCCTGAGGAGAGATCGCGTCCGTCAAGGTGGGGGAAGGCTCCCACAGAATCTGGCCCTGTCTGTCAACGATCCTTTTGATGAATCGGGGTTCAACCAGGATGCCCCGGTTGCTTATGGCGCCAAGGGCGGCCACCATTTCCTGAAGGCTTACATCAAAGACCCCCAGGGCCAATGCGGGGTATGGCTTTAAATCCGCCGATATGCCGAGTTTTGAGGCTGTGTCAATGACCGGCTGGTATCCGACCTTCAAAAGGAGATCCACCGAAGCCGCGTTGAGGGATCTTTCAAAAGCCTGCCTCATGGTCACGGGCCCATAGTAATGACCGGAATAGTTCACCGGGACATAGGGGGGCTGGCCTTTTAGGGGTACCTTGAAGGGCGAATCGTTCAGGAAGGTTGCCGGAGTCAGGTTCCCGGAAAGGGCCGCGGCGTAAATGATGGGTTTAAAGGCGCTTCCGGGCTGCCGTTTTGCCTGGATGGCCCGGTCAAAGGGGGACCGGGAAAAGTCCCTTCCGCCCACATGGGCGAGCACTCTCCCCGTTGCCGGTTCCACGGCCAGAAGAGAGGCCTGGACCGGGGGATCATCCGGCCCTGGAGGGTGCCTTTCCTCATACATCCGGATACCCGCGACCACCGCTTTTTCGGCAGCTTCCTGGAGATCCAGGTCAAGGGTGGTCTGGACCGTGATGCCCCCCCGGTAAATCATGTTGGCTCCGAATCGTTCCTCCAGGAGTTTCCGGACGTTTTCCGTAAAATACGGAGCCGGGTCCTGTGGAGGAAGGCTGGGGGCGATGGAAAAACCGGTCCGGACGGCTGAATCGTATTCTTCCCTTGAGATGTAGGCTTCTTCCAGGAGTCTTCCAAGGACCAGTTTTGTGCGGGCGGCCGCCCTGTCAGGGTGAGCGATGGGTGAATAAAGGGCGGGCGACCTCGGGATCCCCGCGAGCATGGCGCATTCGGGAAGATCCAGATCCCGGGCGCTTTTCCCAAAATAGGTCTGAGCGGCCGCTTCCACCCCGTAGGCCCCTTCCCCGAAGTAGATCTGGTTCAGATAGAGGGTCAGGATCTCTTCCTTGGAGTATCGCCGCTCGATGTTGACGGCCAGGATCGCCTCGCGGATTTTGCGCAACATCGTCTTTTCCGGTGTGAGAAACAGCACCTTGCTGAGCTGCTGGGTCAGGGTGCTTCCCCCCTCAACCGCCTCCAGGGATCTGATGTCCTTCCACAAGGCCCGCAGGATCCCTTTGATGTCGAGGCCGAAGTGCTGATAAAACCTCGCGTCCTCAACGGCAATGACGGACTGGACGAGGGTCTCCGGGACATCCTGAAGGGGGATCGGGATGCGGCGCTCCACATAGAAGAATTTTATGGGTCGACCGTCGCTGGCCAAAATGGCGGTCATGGAGGAAGGCTCGAAAGTCTGGAGGTCCTCCACCTGGGGCAGGTCCTGGGTGATGGCCAGAAGAATGCCCACAAAGGCGCCGATCAGGAGGGAACCCGTGAGGGGCAGCAGAAGCCAGGAGCAAAAGATCTTTTTCATCCTGGTCACCTTTTTACCATTTCCTTCATTTCCTGAAAACCCGTGCGGGGGGACCGGGAGGAAAGGTGATAAATGGGAAGGGAGAAGGAAGAAGGAAGAAGGAGGAAGGAAAATAGAGCCCAGATCCCGGGGATCAAAGCTGAAGCTTCGGGGTTTAACTTGTTTTCCCCTTCGTTGGACGTTTAACGTTGGACGTTTGAAATCCTTTTCAAGTCATTCTGGCCAACCGGCTTCCTGTTGTGTAATATGATTACAGTCTTCTCGGTACTGTTGAAAGGGTCGCGAAAAGTCCATGCGGGACTTTTCGCTTAACGGAAAGGGAAAAACGTCGTTTTCCCTTTCCTCACGGATCCATATTGTTTTGCGGCCCCATTGAATTTGCCCGGCTTTTACCGTGGCCGGGAAACAGAAAGGCGTAAGAATGGAAAGGGAGGAAGCCCTTAAACTCGTTGAGGAAATGGTCCCGGAGCAAAACCTCCGGAATCATATGCTTGCCACCGAGGCCGTGATGATTGCCCTGGCTGAGCGTTTCGGAGCGGATGTCGATGCGTGGGGACTGGCTGGGCTGGTCCATGATCTGGATTATGCCGAGACCGTTGACGATTTTCCCCAACACGGTTTCGTGAGCGCCCGCATTCTTGGCGAGAAGGGGGTCGACCAGGAAATCCTCGATGCCATAGTAGCGCACGCAGGGCACAGAGAGAGGGTAACGCTGATTGACAAGGCCCTTTTCGCGGCGGATCCTGTGACAGGGCTCATTGTTGCGGCAGCCCTGATCCATCCTGAGAAAAAACTGGAGCACGTGAAGTTGAAAAGCCTGAAGAAGCGGTTTAAGGAAAAGCAGTTTGCCAGGGGGGCCAACCGCGAACAGATAATGTGTTGCGAGGAGATGGGATTGTCCCTGGACGAATTCCTCGAGATCAGTCTGGAAGCCATGAAGAGGATCGCTCCACAAATGGGACTGTGATTCCGCGGGGCCTGATTCTGTTGCAAAAAAGGGCGGCGCGACGATGGGGAAAAGACAGAGGTAGAGAGGGTTTGCCGCCTTTCGGATCAAGCATGGAGATATTTTCGCCTTTTGAAGTGACCCCGGACCCCCCGGCATCCTTTCACACAGGAGTATTGGCATGGCCAAAATAAAACCCCTTAAACAGAGTCAATTCCTCTCCCATCTGACCGATCGCGAGCTGGCCCTTTTTTCCCGGATCGTGGTCGAGGCGGAGTATGCCGCGGGAATGGGCCTGGTTGCGGAGAACATGAAAAGCGACCGGTTTTTCCTGGTGGAGCAGGGCCGGGTGGTCGTTCGGGCCGAAGGGAAAAACATTCTGGAAGAGTTGATTCTGGAGGGGGGGGATACCTTTGGGGAGTGGGCCCTGATCGGCCCCACGCATCTGACCGCCGTGTCGGCCAGGGTTTTGGAAAACGCCCGGGTTCTGGTTGTGGAAAGGGAGGATTTCCTGCGTTTTAGCGAGGAAGAACCCGCCACTGCCCTGAAAGTCACAAGGGGTCTTCTTGAAATCCTTTGGCGCCCCATTCAGGAGGCCGGGGAGATCCTGAAGGGGTGCGTGGGAGTGTAGCCCCTGGCTCATGGGCCGGTGGGGAAAACCGATGCGAGGACACGGGGACACAGAGAGGAAAATCTGACCGGTGAGCCTTGACCCGTGCCTGGAAAACACTTCAATTCCCCCTTCCTCCTCTCCTGTTCCCTGTTCCCTGTTCCCTATTCCCTATTCCTTCCTTCCCCCCCATGCTGTAAACTTGCCCGCATGCGAGCCGCCTCCATCGAT